>JAHFJJ010000020.1 GCA_023245895.1 Candidatus Doudnabacteria bacterium | reverse complement strand
GGGTAACCGCGGCGTTGTTAACCAAAATGTCAATGGGAAGAGACGAGAAAGCCAGTTGGACATCCCGCAGGTTGGAAATATCGACCGATATTGAAGTTGCCGGGTCTAGGCCAAAAACCTACAAAGCAGGTATGTCGTCCTTGTCCGCCACCCAAACTTTGCAGCCTTCCCTTAAAAACCGTTCCGCAATCGCGCGGCCAATCCCCTTGGCTCCCCCGGTAACCAATACATTTTTCCCTTTTAATCCTTTCATATCTTTCCTCCAATTTAACATTATATATTACTCTTTGATAGTATACCTGTCAATGTATTGTAGACAATACACCATAAGGTAATAAAAAACAAGATACAAAAAAAAAGGGCGGCGAACATTGCTGTTCAAACCGCCCCAATTGCCGATTCTAGGCCTACCTAAGTGTATTCTACCACGGCGCATTCAATGAGGTTGTATAGACAACTAGTGCGTGGTTAATCATTTCTGCGTGGCCGCTTTCAACGTTCTCGGGTAAGCTGAATGCCCGATACCACCCTCCTTTGGTTTTTGGTTCGCCTTCACACGAAGACAGATAGATGCGGCAAAGGAAATGGCCCCGCTCTCCTTTGGGGTAATGGCGTTCGCCAACGTATTTAAAAACAGTTGGCACGCCAAATTCCTTTTCTCGCAAACGATCCAGCGTATCTGTGTAGTCTTCCCCGGCGCGGACAACCTGTCCCATACCTACAAGCTTGCCCGGGTAAAACGGATGTTCGGTAAGAAAGACTTCAACATGCCCATCGCCGGCCTGCCGCAGGCATACGCCTTCGCACGAAATGTTGGTCGCGTGCGGGGCAAAGGCATTGTACATGTCCGTGCCCATTGGCGTTTGCGGCTGTTTCAGTTTGAGCGCCGCCGCAACCACAAGTTTGGCGGTTTCCTGGTCAAAAGCCTGGCCGTTTTCCCCAAGATGTTTTTGGCCTAACGCCAGCTGTTGCATGAACAAACCGGCTTCGTAGAGCGCCCGGTTTTTCGCATAAGCCGCCGCCGCGGGAATGATAATTTCGCGGTGGTGCTCTACGGTATTTTCTGGGAGCTGATTAACCGGAACGCGGATAATATCCACTCCCTTAACTTCGGGGCGGATATCAAACTTGACCGGACATACCAGATGAAAGTACGAACCGCGTTCTTCTTGGTTAGGGAAACTGGAAGGCCAGAGAATTGTTTGAAGGGTAACCGGAACTCCGAACTTTTTTCCAAATGTCCGGGTCGCGACATCTTCAAAAGTTTCCGGGTGGCCGTTCCAACCGCTGCCGCCGACTTCATACTCGTTTTTGTAGGCCTCATCAGAACTGCGAAGCCGGAGCCAGACCATCCACTGGTTGAGTTCTTCGTCCCACTCGACGCACGGCGTTTCAATAGCCAAGGTCGGACGCAGGCGGTTGAATTCATTGAACAGCAGTGTGCCGTAAGGCGTGCTGGGGTCAATAAACCCCAAAACGTAAGCGGAAACCAACCGGGCCAACTGCTGGTTGGTCGCTGTTTGGAGAGTAAGATGGGCATCCATTCCCCCCTTCCACCCGTCTGTGAGCGTGTCGTAAATTAAAGGCTTGAGGTCAAACCACCGATTTTTCAAATATTCGGTGATTTGATACCCTTCAACAACTACCAGATTACTGTTTCCCATACTTCCTCCAAGTTAGAAATCTTTACCTTACACAATTCCGAATTGCGCGAGCGACTGCTTAAGTACATCCACGCTTTGCTCGCGGCCGTTGAACACTATTCCACCCAAGCCGTACTGCCGCGCGCTCCACACGTACTTTTGTATGTCGTCCACATATGGGCAAATGCCGGGGTCAAAGCCATGGCTTTTCAGATACACAACCACCTGCCCAAACAATCCGGGTTTCTTTAACCGGCGGTCCGAGGAGACAAAAACTTCGTAAAACTTAATGCCCGCGTAAACCCGGAGCAAATCGGCGGCGTGGAACGACCCAATGTCTCCATTGGAAACCACAATAATCGGCGTTTTCTTCTGGATGCCGCGGTAAAGTTCCGCCACTGGCTTAATAATTTCCAAATGCCTGGCCCAGAGCATAAGGAAACGCTCATAGGAAAGGCGGATGCCGCTAGCCTGGCAAATTTTCTCATGAAAAGTTACCATGTCCATGCTGCCGGTATCAATGGCATCATAAACATCTTCGCCCTGGCCGTTGAAAAAAGGTCCGTGGAATTTCTGATCACGGTCTTTAAAACCGGCCGTAATAACTTTAACCAACTCCGACCGTTCCCAAAACGTGACAAGGACATTGCCAAGATCCGTAACTAGCGCTTGTTTACCCATTGTGTAAAATCCTCCTGCGAAAATGTAAGATTTCTGTCCTGTTTAGGACATTACACTATACCCCAAACATTGGGCTTTGTCAACAAATCGGTCTCTCTCATCGCAAATGCCAAACAAAAAAGGCGATAGACATTTCTGCCATCGCCATATTAAAATAAAATCTTACCCGAGCAACCGTCCCAACTCCTCGCCGCCAACTGTCATCTTAGCGTAAGCTGTAGAGATTACTTGCTCATTTACCCGCTTTAGTTCTTCGGGGTCCGTGGAAATAAACAAGCCGGCTAAATTTATTCCGCTAAAAACCCGGCCCGGGAATTCGGGCAAGGCTTCGTTTTGAATATTACGGACGAATAAATAAATCTTGCTGGCTAGCGCAATAAGGTTAAAAGGATAACTGGAATTTTGGATTTTTTTAATCGCCTGCCACAGCTCTTCGGCAGAAACATTTTTTGGGAATACCAAACCACTGGCCGGATAATCTTTCAAAAAATTATACTCGCCCATTTTAACCGTAGGCGCCGATTCAACCGCCAGCTTATGGTCCAGGTATACGCTTTGGAAATGCAAATGGTTGGCAGAAGCGCCCGCGTGCAGGGAATTAAAAAAAGTTATCCAGCCCTGGCAGGCTTTCGCAATTTCCAAAAAATCTTCAACATCCTCAAAATTCAGGGCTTGGGTAGTATGAGGCAAAGAAACTTTATTTTGTTCAGTAACACAAACCAGCCAAATGGCCACGCCTCGCGCTTCCCAGGGAGCCACGTTCGGGTAAGCCCGCCAGCGCTTGTTGGCAACAGCAACTTCAACTAAAAATTCCCTGTTTAAAACGCTAAGGGGATTATTGGCCTCTTGGCATTTAAGCGTACAATCAGTAACAGAAGTAGGCAAATCCGGTTGCCTGCCCGCGCCAACAGGAGGAGTGTGGGGTTTAAGGGCGCCGGCATGGTTAAACAATATTTCCATTTTGTTGGCAAGCTGAATAAATTGCGGCGGCTGGCAAACATCCTGTTTTGTGTCCGCGTCTATGGCGTAAGGCTCGGCGCCATTTTTACCCAGACGGGCGCCGGCTTCTACTTTCCTGCCCTGCTTGTCAGTAAAAATATTTTTAACAAAACCCTTGCCGACAAAATCGTTCCACGCGCTGGTTAGATTGATGATTTCCATGTTCTGGTTTAAACTTATAAAATTTAGTATAATTCTATCAATCTAAAGGATTAATGTCCATGGCTCGCTATGAACACAATAATTGAAAAAGATTTGGATGAAATTTTTAGCCTGACCCGGGGTTTATGGGAAGAGCTGCGCGGCAAACGGCTGTTTATTACCGGCGGCACAGGTTTTTTTGGCGCCTGGCTTTTAAGGAGTTTTGCTAAAGCAAACAACACTTTGGGCCTTAACGCCCAAGTGCTGGCGCTTAGCAGGAACCCCGATTCATTTAAATCCCAATTCCCGGACTTAGCAAAAAACCCGGCCATTTTATTCCACCAGGGCGACATTCGGGATTTTAAATTCCCGGAAGGGAAATTTGGTTATGTCATACATATGGCAACCACAACTGCCGCGGAAACTTTTAACAAAGAAGACGAGTTAAAAAAATTTGACACGGTCGCTTTCGGCACAAGGCGCGCGTTAGAATTTGCCGCTTTATGCAAAGCCAAAAAATTTTTATATACCAGCTCCGCCTCCCTCTACGGCAAACAGCCGCCGGAGCTGACGCACATGCCGGAAACCTATAACGGCGCGCCCGACCCCACCGATTTGTCCGGCCACGCCGCCAGTTTGGGAATGGGTAAACGGGCGGCTGAATTTTTCTGCGCCTACTACGCCAAACAATCCGGCATGGAAGTTAAAATAGCGCGTGGCTTCAGCTTTGTGGGCCCCGGTTTGCCTTTGGACATCCACTACGCCATTGGCAACTTTATTCGGGACGCTTTAAACGGCGGGCCCATAAAAATTTTGGGCGACGGCACAGCCCGCAGGTCTTACATGTATATATCCGACCTTATAGTTTGGCTATGGGTAATATTACTTAAAGGCAAGTCGGGTCGGGCCTACAATGTGGGTTCGGAAGAAGACATTTCCATTTCTAGTTTAGCCCATCTTGTCGCGGAAAATTTTAGCGGCAGCATTCAAGTTAATATTGCCAAATCCCCCGTCCCCGGAGCGCCGCCGGACAGGCAAGTGCCTTCCACAGCTCGCGCGCAAAAAGAACTCGGACTTAAGCAAATTGTTGGCCTTAAAGAAGCTGTGATAAGGACTATAAAGTACCACGAAACTGCCAAAAACTAACTTATTTTTGCTTAATTTAGAGACTTTAAAGACCCTTTCCAAAACCCCGCTTGTATTGTAAAATAAAGGCAGAATTGATGACAGATTCTGCCTGTTTTTTGTATAGCAGCTGTTGAATTTCGCAATCATCAAAAGGATTTTCACAACTCGTTAGGAGGAAAATATGGACCGAATTCTTTTTATTGCGCCGCCGCATATAAAGGTCGGGGATTTTTTGACGCCGCGGTACAACATGAGGACAGCGGTAAGAGAATCCGGCGCAAGATTCGGCGCCGTGCTAACAGACATGCCTTTGGGGCCTCTGTCCATTAGCTCTTACCTCAAAGGCCAGCTTGGCAGGGACAAAGTAGACGTAAGGGTTTTGGATTTAAACGTCTCACTCAACCTCGTACAAAAGTGGGAATGGAATACACAAAGCTTTGCTGACTTTATCCGGCACGAATTTCTCACCGGACGCGACAGGGTCACCGGCCAGCTGTGGTCGGAATTTAACCCGAACATAATTGGGGCCTCCATGCTGTTTTCCCCCAGTTACGAAAACTTCCTGGACATTATCCGCGTCGCGCGGCAGGTTTTTCCAAACG
This sequence comes from Candidatus Doudnabacteria bacterium, assembly GCA_023245895.1. GTDB lineage: Bacteria > Patescibacteriota > Doudnabacteria > UBA920 > UBA920 > PALSA-1336. The sequence continues at coordinate 15,062 of JAHFJJ010000020.1, read as the reverse complement.
CCACCCTTATGGGCGGCGGAGGCGTTCCCACAATTGTGTACGGGAAAATCTTTAATGAGTCTCCGGAAATTGACGCCATTGGCTTCGGAGAAAGTGAAAAACCTTTCGTTGAACTTCTAAGGGCTGAAAACCGCGACTTATACCTTGAAGCGAGTCCTTATTGGATCACCCGCGCCAAAAAAGACCTCCCACGCAACATGTTCGCCTACAACTACGTTTACGATCTGGACGAAATTCCCGGCTTCGACTACAGCCTGGTCCACAGTCCTGATTACATGCTAAACCCGGCGCTGGCCAACTACGGCAATGTGGACTCCAAGCAAGCGAACTTCCACTACATGACCTCCCGAGGATGTCCGTACCACTGCAACTTCTGTGCCTCTCACCTGGTCAATGGCCGGGAAATGCGTAACCACAGCCTGGAAAGGGTCAGGCAAGACCTAACCCGACTGCGAGACGAACTTGGAGCCAAAACCATTGTCATGCAAGACGACAACTTCATGGGCAGCGGTGATGCCGGACGCGAAAGGGCTTTGCAAATTGTTAAAATCTTAGGCGAGCTCAAGCTCACAGTCGTGTTCCAAAACTCGCTAACTCTATTCGCCCTCAAACGGCCATTTTTAGAAGCCATGAGGGAAGCAGGGGTCACACAGTTAGTGCTGGCGGTGGAATCGGGCTCTGCCCGGGTACTGCGCGAGATAATGCACAAACCGCTCAAACTTGAGTACGTCGAACAAGTGGCAAAGGACTGCCGCGAGCTTGGCATCTTTACCGAATGCAACATCCTTATTGGCAACCTTCACGAAACCGAAAAGGATATTGCGGACTGCCGCGACTTTATTACTAGCGAGAAGTGTCCGGCTGACTGGTACAAAATTCTCATAGCAACTCCTTTGGTAGGAAGCGAATTCTATGAGGACGCTGTGGCAGAAGCCCTGATTGAAGAAGGCGGCGGGGCAAACTTTGACTTTAAGCAGGTTAACATCTCCACTACAGAGTTGCCTGCCGAACGAGTCAAGCACTTGCAGTACTCCCTGAACCTGGAAGTAAACTTCGTGAAGAACCACAACCTGCGGCTTGGCGAAGAAGCCATTGCCCAAGGGAACTACGAAGCGGCAGTTCCTCTCTACCGACAGGCTCTGCTCGGCTTTCAGAACGCGGTGGACGGAAAACCCGACCACCTGTTCGGCCACCACTTCGCGGCGCTGTGCTATGATCGGCTTGGAGAAATCGGCAAAGCAGAACATCACCGGCAACAAGCAATCCTGGCGAGTCAAGATCCATTCTGGCAAAAATGGCTTGGGGAATTCCCCCAAATCCAAGTCGGCCAGACTTTAAACGCAATCGCCGTTACGGTCCACTAGCCTAACGGCAAACCAACACGGCGGGATGAAACTTGCAACCCAAGTCTCATCCCGCTTTTTTTATATATATTGACGCGCTGTATTGACGCGAACTGCTAAATATGCTAACCTTTTAGGTTAGCAATTTTTTATCGCGCAAAAAATAAAAGGGGGTTAAATTGAAAAAAGGAAATGTTGAATACTCGGCGTTTGAAAAAGTGTTTGACGAATCCGAACAGGCAGTGGCTCAAGCCTTACAAGAGCTCTACCGCCTTGGGTGGATTACGACTAGCAAGGTAAAAAAGATTTTCTTTGAGCGGGTTTCCTGGTATGGCAGCATGGGCTATCGTTTTCGACTGGCAATAGCCTACCTTGCAAACCAAGAACGGGTGGTAGTGCTGGTCACCGGAGGCTCATCCAACGGCGACGAAAGACCGTGGGAGCCCGGCCGCGCCACAATCTATAGGCAAGACGGTCTGTGTGAGCTGTGGAGGCAATTTAAGTCTCCTGGCATTTGGTTTGAAAAAGGCAGCGACGATAATAGCCGAATAACTGATTGGCTTGAAAAAAGGGTAGGACAACGGCGTTACAAGCGCTTCTTAAAACGTCTACAACCTTCATCCCAACCGTATGAAACCCGTATCATCGGAAACGGAATAATGCAATTTCGTGCGGGTTCGTGGTCCGGCACTATACTTCGTATTTACGCGCCGGACAAAACATTCAACTTCAGCACGCCAATTTCAGCGAACCCCCCTTACCTGCGGGAAGACTTAGGGGAGCTAACTGACCCCCTGATTTGTGCTTTGCTGGAGATAGTGGGTGTGGAGGGGGTGAAGTTTGACAATCACTCCGTAGACGTTGGCGTAACTGCCGGCGTTCCAACAGAACGCATTCAAAAGGCGGTTATTACCACCCTCAATCGACACGGGTAGTAAACAACCTGTCAATTTCCGTAAAACAGGAGAGACTCTAAGCTAAGTCTCTCCTGTTATTTTTATATTGATTTTTCAGCTAAAACCCTCTATAATAAGGCTCTATGATGAATAAAAATATGTCCGCCGGAGGCGGATCCGCCTCCGGCGGAAAAAATCTTGAAGAAATTTTTAACCAAAGAAAAAATCCGCCGGCTGGCGGAAAAGCCGCTCCCCTGTTTATTTTAGAAATGGCCAATAACCATATGGGAAGTGTTGAGCATGGCTTACAAATTATCCGTGATATCCACCAAGTTACCAAAGACTTTCCGGAATGGCATTTTGCTTTTAAATTCCAATACAGGAATATCCCTACTTTTATTCATCCGGACTATAAAGACAGGATGGATTTAAAATATGTTAAAAGGTTTTCCGAAACCGCCTTAAAGGAAGAAGAATTTTTACGGCTAAAAAAAGAAGTCGAAGATTTAGGTTTTATTACCATGTGTACGCCTTTTGACGAAGCTTCCGTGGACATGGTGGTTAAGCATAATTACCAAATTTTAAAAATTGCCAGCGCTTCTTCCACGGACTGGCCTTTGTTAGATAAAATCGCGGCTACTGATTTGCCGATTATTGCCTCTACCGGCGGCACCAAACTGGAAGACGTGGACAAGCTGGTAAGCTTTTTGGCGCACAGGAAAAAAACTTTTGCCATTGAGCATTGCGTTGGAGAGTATCCCACTTCCCCCGATCATCTGCAATTAAACCAAATAGATTTGTTCAAAAATAGATATCCCGATGTTACAATAGGTTTCTCCACGCACGAACAGCCGGACAATACGGAAGCTATAAAATTGGCAGTAGCCAAAGGCGCGGGGATTTTTGAAAAGCATGTTGCAATAAAGTCCGACAAATACGAAGTAAACGCCTACTCCTCCACCCCCGAGCAACTAAGAGGATGGCTCAACGCGGCAAAAGAAGCTTATACTATGTGCGGAGTAGTTGGCGAACGCGCGCCGTTTTTGGAAAAAGAACTGGCAGACATTAAGCAGTTCCAAAGGGGCGTGTTTGCGGTACGCAATATTGAAGCAGGCGAACGCGTTGATGAAAAAAATACTTTTTTTGCCTTCCCCAACCAGCCCGGACAGCTCTTGGCCAACCAAATGAGCAAGTACACTATTTATACGGCTAAAGAAAAAATTGCGAAAAACGGTCCTGTAATTAATATAGACAAGTTGGAAACCCGCGAAAAAGTTTGGGCCATTGTGCAACAGGCCAGAAAAATTTTAGCCGATGCCAACATCCCGGTTTCCAACCAGCTGGAGTTTGAAATTAGCCACCATTACGGTATAGACCGCTTTGCAGAATTTGGCGCCACTATTATTACCGTAGTAAACCGCGAGTATGCTAAAAAATTGATAGTCATGCTGCCCGGACAAAAACACCCCACTCACGCGCACAAAATTAAAGAAGAAACTTTCCACGTGCTTAACGGCGAATTTATTTTCCATTTAAACAAACAGGCCAAGCATGCCAAGGCCGGCGAAGTAATTGTAGTGGAACGCGGCGTTGACCACGGCTTTGAAAGCCCGACCGGCGGCGTGTTTGAAGAAGTATCCACCACCCACAAAGGCAGCGGCGACTCCTACTACGAAGACGAAGCCATAACCGCAAACAAAAACCGCAAAACGAGTTTAACTTATTGGGTGGACTGAAGCCGAATTTAAAAACAAGAGCCGAGGGACAGGATCCTTCGGCTCTTTAGCTTGTGATAAAAGATGAAACGGATGGGTCTATCTGACCACCAATATGGCTTTTCTCAGGTGGATGTAAGGACATATTTCGTATCCTTGATCGACTTCCCCCGGAACGTGCACCACGACAATGTCATCAACTATCAAGGCCTGGTCAGGCTCGAGCTTGGCCAGTAAAACTTTCATGAAAGGGCAATCTGGGTCTATATCCAACATAGCTCCCATACCCTCAAACCCCAGAGTACCGTCCCAATTCTGGTCCGGTTTCCAAGCAGCTTTAAGAGCTTTGCCAGTTTGGAGGTCGAACTTGACGTTCTTGTAAATCTCGGTCACTTGATTCTTCAGTAAAGGACTTAGAATCCGGACCCCTTCGGCAACAGTCGTGGCTTTGCTTGCTTCATCTAGCACCGCTTGCGTGGCAGGCGACACTCTGTTTTGACCAACCATCGGTTTGTTCATCTTTTTTTTCCTCCTTATGTGAACAAAAATTGCTAACTTGGTAGTATACAACAAACTCTTTTTCCTGTCAATCCAATCTACAAAACCCCCTATAAAATATTATAAAATTTGCTATAATGCCTTTATGAAAATCCATTTTATTTGCTCCGGCAATACATACCGTAGCCGGCTGGCTGAGGCTTATTTGAATTCCTTAAAACATAAAGGGCTTACCGCCGTTTCCAGCGGTTTGCATGCCCAAAGCCAGCCTATGGAAATTAGATGGTATACGGAAAGGCTTTTGGAAGAATACGGACTTTCCCGCTTTGCCGCGCAAAAGCACAGGCAGACTACCCAAACCAACCTCAACTCCACCAACTTAATAGTCTTTATGGGTAAAAGTGTTTATACTTGCTGCGAAAAAAATTACACAATAAAAAAACCTTACGTAACATGGAATATAAAAGACGTTAACTGCCACGACACAGACTCCAAACTTCTCAAACTAACCGAAAAATCTTTTAAAGAAATAAAAAACAAAGTCAAAGAACTTGTCTCCGACCTCAAAACCGGGAACGTAATAATAAAAAAATAAAACAGGGCCGCAAGATTCTCTCGCAGCCCTTTGCACTTTGGTCCCCAGCGATTCGACTGTAGGGATCTTTTAGTCCATATCGTTCTTGTCTTTCTTTGGGAAGAACCTACCCGGAAGCGATACAGCTAGGCACCAAACCAACGCATACACGGACCATCCGAACGCTGCACATAACCCATGGAACACAAGTTTTTCCCTCTGAACAATGCCTATGAGCATTAAGAATTCCTCCGACATGACCGCCAATGCAACGATTAGCATTGTGCCCATCGGGTTGAGGATAAAGCTCCAATTGATCCTTCTTCCATTCAACATGTATCCTCCTTACTTCGTTGCCACTGCGAAAGGGTTTTGGGTTGTGAACTCGGCCCACATTTTTTCCGCTTGCGAGCGAAAAAGAATCCAAGAGTCGGGCCGACCCCCATAATAGCCACGGTCTGGATCATCGAAAAATACCCATCCCGGAACCGGCAATATCACGAGCTCTTCGGGCAAAGAGACATGATATGCGGGTAATAACCTCGCGACTTTCAATGCGAGCTCTTCGGAGATTTCAGCCCTCTTGCTACCCTTCCCGACCTTGGAATAAAAACTCAATTGTTCGGGAGCGAACTGTAATTTCCCTTCAAAAATCTCTTCCTCATACCGCCACACCACGAAGCCAAAAGGTGGTATGGTTTCCAGTCCTCTGATTTGAAGGGATCTGTCGCCGAGCACGCTGTGGGGTATGCCTTCCTTGGTTAAAACCTTAAGGAATTGTACAAAAGACAATCTCATATTCGGCTCTTTTAGCGGCATTCCTACCGCAACCTTGGCGGCCTCTACGATCTCCAAAATTGCCTCGTCATAGGTTCCATTGAACATTTTGTCCTCCTCTAAAAATAACTTTAGAGTATATTATAAAAACCGCCTTTCGTCAACCCTACATACAGCAAACATTGACTTTTTAGGCCTTTTACCCTATACTTATTGGTTCTACTTTTCTAGGAGGAAACAAATGCATACAAGTCAGCATGCAAAAAACCTGCAGACCCTGTTCAATATTCATACAGGGTTTGAAGGGGGCGAATTTCAGAAGCACAGGATCTATTTAAGTTGCAATCAAGCGGCTCAAGGTGAGGCAGAAAACAGGAAAGCACTCCTCTTCCACTTTGAAAGCGGGGGCATGTTAGTTACTCCAAAAGCGCCTCATGGAGCCTACGACGAAAAATTTGCGGAGGCGTTGCAGCAAAAACTTCGCTCAACTGGCATTATCCTGGCAGACTATGGCAACCCTCCCAGCCGGGTACTCCGTTTTATTTACGCCCTTCCTGTCGACGATCTCCCGCTGGAACTTCTGCAAAGAATCGCGGTTATAAGCCAGCGACAAAACTTGGTGATTGAGGCGCTTGACAGCTTCTCCAAAATTTTCACACCGGGCACGTTTGACTTTGGAGAAGATACGACAGCCTCATTCTCACAGTTTTTTGGTCTGCAAGAAGTTACACAGCTTCGGCCGGCCTTAAAACAACTCCTTCAGGCTTGCGAGGCCACCGACTCAAATTCCATCCTTAAAGACCTAAAAGAATGGATTTTGGACTTGCACGCCACGCTTGGCCTGTCAAAGTTCAAAATCAAAGGCTACCTAATTGGCAGGTTCTGCTATTTGCCCAATTAGCAGTTGGCCTAACAAACTAAACCGCCGCAGATGTTTTGGGAAAATACCAAAATCTGCGGCGGTTCTTATTTTTACTATGCCCTAAACATCCCCGCGGCCCACTTGGGCAGCATTTTTTGGGCGGGGTCTATAATGAGTTCGCAGACAATTGGGCCTTCGTGGTCCATTACTTTTTTTACTTTATCCAGTTCGGAATCGTTTTGGATGCGCTCATAGGGAAAGCCCCAGGCTGGGATTAGTTTGGAAAAATCCGGCAAGCTAAGACCGCTGGTGGAATCGGCCGCCACAACTTTTTTAAAATAATTTTGGTGCGTGCCGCGAATGGAAAAATAGCCGTTGTTGTTCCAAATAAAAAGCTTTATGGGAAGCTTATTATAAAGAACTGTTTGCAGTTCGTGGATGTTGAGCATTATACTGCCATCCCCTTCCATGCAAATGGTGGGCGCATTTCCGGCGGCCACGCACGCACCAATGGCCAGGGGCAAACCACTGCCCATGTTTCCTAAACCGGCATTGGTAATAAATCTTTGGCCCGGCACTATGCGCAAAGCCTGATGAGGCGCAAGGCTGGCCATGCCATCGGAAGTAACCACGTTATAGCCATGATGGTGCTTGCTTAATTCTTCCAAAAATTTATAGATGTTAACGTAATCTCCGGTGGGTTGGTAGTCATCCGCGTTAATTGGTTTAACCGTTACGTCCCAAGCATTTAATTTAACATCCTGTTTGTTTAATTCCGACAAAAAGGTTTTGGCATCGCAGTGAATTGGTAAATTAATTTGCACAGTTTTTTTGTGCATTTCGTTTTCATCCACGTCCACCATTATTTTAAAAGCCTGCGTGGCAAATTTTTGGTAGTCGTAGGAGGTTTGGGATAGCTGTAAGCGTTCGCCAATAACAAGTAATACATCGCAATTATCTATTGCGTAATTCGCCGCTTCATTGCCCGGCATGCCCTGCCGTCCTAAATATTTTGGATAGTCGTAAGTAATTAAATCGTCGCTGGTAAAAATAGTTGTAGCCGCGTTTATGTTTGTCTTTTTTAAAAATTCTTCCAGCTCCCCTGCCGCGTTGCCCAAACGCACGCCGTTGCCTACCAGCAAAAAAGGTTTTTTGGCGTTGTTTAATTTTTCTACAACATCTTGAATGTCAAAATCAGAGTTCGCATACAGTTCAGGGGCGTTAAAACCTTCCAGCTTATTTTCATCTATTTCCATTGCCTGAATATCAAGAGGAATTTCCACATACACCGGCCCCGGCCTGCCGCTTATAGATTCATGCCAAGCTCTTTCCAAATGGTATTTAATAGTAGAGGGATCTTCTACAACAACTGCATATTTAGTTATAGGCCTGGCCATATCTATTACATTTAATTCCTGAAAGCCAATGGCACGGACTGTTGGCTTGCCGTCTTTTAACGGGGCAATGTTGTCGGTTTTAACCTGGCCAATAACTACAAACATAGGGATGCTGTCCAGCCAAGCGCCGGCTATGCCGGTAAGCGCGTTAGTGCCGCCTGGTCCGGTAGTTACCACAACAAAGCCTGGCTGGTTTTTTACCCGCCCATAGCCTTCGGCCGCAATAGCCGCCGCCTGCTCGTGGTGGCAGCAAACCATATTTAATTTAGACCTGCCAATAGAATCCACCAAATGCATAATCCCGCCGCCGGACAACAAAAAAACATCCCCGCTCTTCTCCTCCATAAATTTAACTACGTAATCGCTAAGTTTCATAGAGCTAATTATACTAAAAACCCACCATTGACACAAGTAGTCAAAAAAGGTATAATAATCTGTTCTTATTGAACTGAATTCAAACGGGAGGATTAACAATGGCAGAGATTTTGGTTCCGGTTAAGGCAGAAGAAACCGGTCTTGTTCCTGAAGGCTGGAGGGTTAAAGCAGACAACCCCGAATCTGGAATTGACCAGTTTAGGCTGTATTTCTTCTCACTGCGTGGTGTCTGTATGACGTATGACGAAGATGATTACGCTGAAGGCAGGCCCGACAAAGACGGCCGCGACACGGTTGGCGACGACGATCCGCACGGCGGCCCTGAAATACTGGAAAGAGCCTTAGGTGAACACGGGGCTATTGGCAGTCTGGGATTTGGGAAGCTCGTTCTCGACGCCCAAACACTAGGCGAGAAAATACTTACGCCAGAAAGGAAAGACGGTACGTATTGCCCCCCGGACTCGATCATCCCTCTACCCCTGACGATTTTGGTCGATGACGAAGGCACCGAACGAATTGCTCAGCTAATGAGGAAAGAAGCTGGCCTTTGGCAGATTGAGTGGGTTTATTTCAATGAAGATTGGCCTTTTGGACCTACCCCAGACGGAATCAATGATTTTATCTTTTCCAACCACTGCCTTGATCGCATCTGCTTTGCGAGCGTGAAAAATGATTAGACTCTACGCCTACGCCGATATGCTGGTCCTGGCGGAGCAAGATGGTGTGGTAAGGCTCATGGGCCTTTTGCCGGATGGTAGCTGGAACTACGGGCCGACCATTTCGCAGTTTGCGATTATGGTCACCATTGAACAGAATAGGTTAATTCCGGTTCTCCCTACAACAACCCCCGCGAGTTCGCGGACATTGCGGCTTTGGAGGACTTCCTCTTTGCCGAATACCCCAAACAGCTGGAACAGCACTTCCCCGGCATCTCGAAAAAGATGACCCCGGACGACGTCCGCGAAATGTGGGGAAAGAAAAAACAATGACGTTTAGTGCGTCAACCTCACAAGCCCGAGCAGAAGTGCCCGGGCTTTTTTTATTTCATATTTTACTATCCTACTAGGCCGCTTGACAATACACACTTTTTAACTTATAATATTTGGTTGGTTTTAAACTTCGCTAGGAGGATCTAATGAAAGCTAAGGAAAATGAGCTAAGGGATTTGCAAATTACGGCGGTGCAAAACGCTGCCAACGCTTCTGCTGTCATTTGTGATGATAGGAATAAAGTTGACGAAACCAGCCTTGAAGCTTTGAATGCTGTCTCGCTGGGTTTTTTAATCCGCAATAGCGCCCGAATACGCCATGGCTGTCGTGAAGACATTGAATGGAGCAGGTTTTTAAACCCGCTTGAAGAAATATGCGCTTTCCGGGAAGACAACTTACAGGTTGTCCGGCCGCTCCTAAGCGGGTTGTGGGAAAAAGAAACATCAGAAAACAGCCATCGCCCGGAAAAACCCAACCAGTTACCAAAAGGTTGGAAGTATATGCCGGTCGCCGAAGCTGTAAAAAAACTTCGGAGGATCTTTGGCGCATCACTCAAAGCGAATTCTGTTTTGAAGCTTGCGGCCAAACCGCTTCCAGAAAACAGCCAGGGGTTTTTAACCTCGATAAAGCTGACCAAGTTGGCAAGAATCTTTCGAATTCGAGGCAACCCGCTTGAGAATACAGAAAGAGGCCGCGAAGCTTACAGGACAACATTGACGGCCTTTCAGAAAACAATGAAAAAGGCTTACAGAAAGGCCAAAGGCGGCTTTAATTTTTATGGCATGACCAGTTCAGGGCCGGGATATGGCAACCTTATCCTGACAGCTGCCGGCCGGAAAGCGTGGCAGGAACTGGAGGCCCAAAGCGACGATGATTTCATTGTTGCCCCAGCCGACGCCGGAAGTTTGTATGGAGGGTATTCTTACCGACATGCGAGGCTATCGGTGCTGAAGTCCGGGGACCAGATGCCGCAGGATTGTATTATGACTGGTACTAGCGTCATGCTCCAGCCGGATCTGTTGTCCAAAGGACACATTTTCAGCTCAGGAAATTGCTCCTGCTTTCATGCTGGAGAATATCGCTTTGGATTCTATTGGAATCTCAGAGAGCCTGGCCGGGTCTGCATAGATCTGGACAACAACGAACTCGCCATGAATTTCCATAGCTTTCCGATATTGTTCCGCCGCTAAAGTTTAGGCTGGATTCTCGAACTTTCGTTCTTGAATCCAGCCCTATTTTTTATCAAAATCTGAACCCTGCCTATTAATACCTTTTAGTGAATCTGTGAGGCCATTGACTTAATGAGCCTATAATTTTCCCGGAATTTCCGAACGGATGACGCCAGACATTGTCCGCGAAATGTGGAGAAAAAAGAGGAAATGACCAATTCTCTTAACACAACTTTAAAAGCCCCAAGCAGAATGTTAAGGGCTTTTTTTATTTCATATTTTACTATCCTGTAGCTTTGACTTTTGGCTACTGTTGTGATACTGTAATTAGTCTTTTACAGAAAGTTCTTTTTACATTTCCGGGAGGAAAAAATGACGAATTTTGGAATTTACGGGCTTGTTTTGCTCGGCACTCTGGCAATGTCCGCAATGGGCGTTACCAAACGCCTGGCTTTGAAGGACCAAGAATTCTCGCCTCTGACTTTTCTAACAGGCTACTATGTGGCGGCAAGTTTTATTTTTGCCGCCGTATACCTCCTGCTCTGGGGCTTTTCTTGGCCTGCCCTGGCTCCGGGTTTTTGGACCGCGGTATTTATTACCAGCGCAATGAACGTGGCCATTCAACTGCTTAACGCGCGCGCCGCCAGTTTAGCGGCGGGTGATGTGTCCCTTACCGCTCCCCTGCAGGCGCTGACACCCGGCTTAATAACCATTGTCGCCCTTACCCTTGGCGAACTGCCGGGCAGGATTGGAGCGGCGGGAATTGGTATAATGATGCTAGGCTCCTACACTTTGCTTATGGAGCCCAATGAGCGGTTCACGTTTCGAGGGCTAATTAGGCCGTTTAAAACCCTAACACTCTTGTTAAGGTGGAAAGAGCTACAGCCAAAAGAAAAAGATTGGGCCACGGTTGTAGTTATGTCGCTTACTGCCGCAGCCTTCAGCACAGTAGGCCTGCTCTTTGACGGGTTGTATGTAAGGCGCGGCAATAACATACAGGGACTGACTTTAGGCGCCTGCACCTTTACAGGAGTCCTGGCACTTACCTACTACATTTGGCGCTTAGTTAGTCCGGACTATAGCAAAAGTCAGGCACGAGGAAAAGACCTTCTGCTTTCGGGCAAGTATTGGCTGGTAATATTAGTTGCCGGCATTGCCTGGGTGCTCCACATTTACGGCATCTACCCGGGTTACCGCGTTAGCTACATTGCCTACGTGGCAACGTTAAAGCGGGTCTCTATTGTAATAACCGCTTTAATAGGCTGGCTGTTCTTCCACGAACAGCATGTAAAAAAGCGCCTCTTTGCGGCAATACTTATTGTACTAGGCGCACTGCTTCTGGCAAGCGACAACCTGCCAGCAAAAATTTCAAACAAGATAGAAGGCTTCGGACTCTAAGGAAGACCCGAACCCAAAAACGCTAAAACGTCCACCGGCAAAACCAGTGGGCGTTTTTATTTTAAATTTCCAGTTAAAATAATTTTTGTAACCGTATTTTTTATCATGTTATTGATTGTGTCATTCCGAGCGAATGCATCTGAGGCGAGGAATCCCTTAACGCTCGGTGATTATCAACTTTAAGGGATTCCTCGGCCGTCGGATGTACTCCGGCCTCGGAATGACAGACGATATATATCCTATTTTAATTATGCTATCAAAAAATGTATTGCTTTGTGGACACTGCCTACGGGGTCAGTTTCCGCCCCGGGCAATACAAAAGGGGGTACATTGGATGAGGCTGAAACATAGTTAGTAAAACTATAGGGAAAACTTAACAGGCCTTTGTCGTTGCCGTGCGGCATATCACCGAATGTGACTACCTGATTTTCCTCCAAGCCTAATTCTTTTAAAATAGTTTTAACTGCCACCATTTTACTGTCTTCGTTAAGGCGTTTGGTAATATGGCAAAAATCTTTGTCGCCCGCGGCAACGCTAAATTTTTCGCGTATTAGATTTTGTATGTCATCCACAATTTTTTGGTGCTGATTTACATCCTTTGGAAAAACAAAAGTGACTTTGGCTTCTTCCGTAAAAATTCTGCCTTCAAACGGCCGCCCAATATTTAAAACTTCGTCCGAGATTAAATTTTCCCAGGTATCAGCGTAAAACTTTTTAAATGTTGTTAAACCTTTTTCGCTTAACTCGTTTACTAAAAGATGTTCTGTAGCATAATTTTCCCATTTGGCGACAATGGATTTTATCTCATCCAAAGCCAGGCCGTGGTTATAAATTCTCTCAACTCCTTTGGCATCAATTTTATACAAAACAGTCCCGTTCCCGCCGCCAATGTAAGCGGCAACAGATTCAGGATTATTGCGATAAAACTCCTCCAAAGGCGGCACAAAAGTTTTTACTGCCGTGGCCGCGCGGGCCGTCATAAACGCCGGCGTCTTGCCTTTGGCTAAAATCTGCCTGATGATACTTATAGCATCATCTTTTTGGTATTTCTCCCCGTCCGCCAACGTGCCGTCGTAATCCATGGCAAAAAGATTGACTTTGCCTTTGGCTTCATTTAATTTAATTTGCATAATGTTTTGATTGTCCATAACTTTGGTATTATACGACAGCTAAAATAAAAAAAGAAGACACGGTTAGAGCGCTGGGCTCAAACCGTGTCGTAAGCGAAATGCGGGTCTTACAGGACAACGTCCTTGTCTGTCCAGAATTCTCCCCATGGAAGCGGGACCTGGTTGCCTTGGATTTTCCAGCGCGCCACCGCCGTATTGTGCCGACCCATAAATTCCGGGTCTTCACCAATAAGGCAGTCGTTCCTTTGGGGTCCCAAATCCTTAATGCGCATACCCCTGTCCAGGATAGTTGCAATCGGATCTTGGAGAACGTTCCCAATGGCGACGTCCATGTACGGGCAGGGAACAATGTCACCCCACGGCTCAAGGTTGTTAATGCCTTTTACCGTAATGCAACCATCGTAATGCCCAAGCGGAACCGAACCGGCGTCCTTCTGGCGCATATAAGACGGCGTCATGTGGGTGGTAATGTTAAAGCCCTTAGCCTCGAACTCGCGGATTTTGTCCGTGTCAGCCTTGGTAACCATCCAGTCCATATGGGACGCACAGCTGCCGGTCGGTTTGGCGTAAGTTACATACAACATTGCGCCAATTTCTTCCGTGCAGTACCGGTTGAGGTCCGCGAATTCCTGGGTGGAAGCGCGGCCGGCCGTCAGGCAGGTGGAAACCAAGAGTTTCATACCGGCCGGAATAACCTGAGGCAGGACTTTCCTTACCCGCTGGTAGGAGCCCGGCATTTTCCGGAACGTGTCGTGCTCTGCCTCAACGAACGAGTCCAGCGAAATTTGCAGCTTGTAAACGCCGGCGTCTGCCAGTGCCCTGACCGAAAACTGCTCCTCGTCGGCAATGCGCAGGGCATTGGAATCCATAATCACCAGGTGGCGGTTTGGATCCAAAATTTCAATGACCTTGAACAAATCTTTCCACATGGTGGGCTCGCCGCCGGTGAGTACCATACGATACAGCCCATACTCGTCCGCGTCGCTGGCGAATTTTGCCAGGTCGTCATAGCTCATTGTATACCTGTTGTCAGCCTTGCCGTTCTTGGCAACCAGCTTGCGGATGGTGCGGGGCATGCGTTCTTCAGCGCAACAATGGTCGCAGACGAAGTTGCATGTATAGTCCCAGCAAACCCTGATGATCGGGCTAATAAAGCCCAAATGCGCACGTGCGTCAAAGTTACGGATCTTTTCGTAGACCCGCGGCTTTCTGTTCTTGAGTTCGTCGCGCTTTTCCTGCTCAAGGCTTGAAACCTGGTCGAGCTTATCCAACACAAAATGACCCTTGCTCATATTTCCTCCTATGTATTGCGGACTCCAATATATCATAAAAACCCTAAAATAGCAAGACTAAAAATTTTGACCTTATAAGCAAAATATTGTAAAGTTAAAAAATATATGAACGAAAAAAATACATGTAAAATTTGCGGACACGGACTGTTTTTAAAGCCGATTTTGCAATACCAAAACATGCCGTCAGTAGCCCAGCATTTACCGGACGCTGAATCTGTAAAAGAAGATAAAGGTGTGGACTTGGATATTTACCAATGCAGCGGCTGCGGGTTGGTACAGTTGGATATTGAACCCGTCCCCTATTATAAGGAAGTGATTCGGGCTGTTGGCGTTTCTAAAGAAATGACCAAATTTCGTAATAAACAATTCGGCGATTTTGTAAAAAAATACAATTTGTCAGGCAAAAAAATTATTGAGGTCGGCTCCGGGCGCGGGGAATATTTGGAGTTGATGGCAAAACAAGGCGTTCAAGCATTTGGATTAGAGTTTGCCGAAGCCGCGGTGAAAGAGTCAAAAGAAAAAGGACTGGATGTTGCCCAAGGCTTTGTGGATGATGAAAATTACAAAATCCCTAACGGCCCCTTTGACGCGTTTTTCATAATTAGCTTTTTTGAACACCTGCCCAACCCTAACGTGGCCCTGCGCGG
>JAHFJJ010000034.1 GCA_023245895.1 Candidatus Doudnabacteria bacterium | reverse complement strand
CGGACTTAAAAAGTTCACGGGTAAAAATGCAATACCCAGAAGGCTTTGTTTTTGCTTCGGCTACACCCGCGCCGTCTTTGGGTACTGATACCTGGGATTTAGGCTCTTTGGCAAAAGGCGCTGAAGGCAATATCCAGGTGCAAGGCACTTTTTCCGCCAATAACCCCGGAGAGTCAAAGACTGCCCTTGCTTCCTTTTTAATTTTGGGCAACGACGGGCAATTTTTTATCCAGAACACTTCAAGCTTTATAACGGCCATTGCCAGCCTGCCTTTGCTGGTTAGCCAGGAGCTGGATTCAGACAACCCTTCCGGCATAATCAACCCCGGCGACGAACTGACTTTCAGGGTCCGTTACCAAAACAACGCGGGCGTAGTTGCCAACGGCGTAAATATAAGCGTGTCGCTGGATTCTAAAATTGTGGACTTAAGTTCCATAAGGGCCGAGGCCGGACAAATTAACAATAATTCGGTTACCTGGAACGCGGCAACCGTTCCCCAGCTGGAAAGGCTTGCCCCGAACGACGCGGGGCAGTTGTCTTTTAGCTTAAAAATTAACAACCCGGCAACGAAAGATTCATCCAAAAACCTTAGCCTGGTTTCCAGTGTAAAAATTAAATCCGACGAATACGACTCTTATTTCCCGGGCAACCAACTGACGTTTAAAGTTGCCAGCCCTTCATCCATCGGTAAAACTTTAAGTTTTGTTTCCGGCCAGTTTCCGCCCCAGGTCGGCCGTTCCACGACCTATAAAGTCAGGTTGTCGCTTAACAATTCCAGCAATGATTTTTCAAACGGTTTGCTTACCGCTTTTATCCCATTGCCGCCCAACAGCTTTTCCAACTCCAGCGTCAGCGCATTGGAAAAAGCAAATACGCAGTTCGATTCCGCTACGGGCAAACTTAGCTGGAATGTTGGTAATTTGCCGGCCAACACCGGCAGGTTCGGTCCGGCCAGGGTTTTGGAGTTCCAACTGACCTTAAACCCATCCGCCGCCCAGGCCAACCAGGCCCCCGTTTTAGTAAAAAATATTGGCTTTACGGCCAGGGACATTTTTACCCTGCAGGATGTTAGCCTAAACACTCCTGACATAAACACCAATAACGCGGCAGGGGAAAGCGGTTTTGGAAATGGTACGGTACAGCCGTAGGGGGGAGTAGGTAGTAAGTAGTGGGTAGGGAAGTAGCAAGAGCCTTTACAAATATTAAAAACTCTTTGCCCAAAGGCAAAGAGTTTTGTTTTGCTAAATACTACCTACTACTTACTAAATGCTAGCGCTACGGATAAATATACCCCCGGATAGTCTTGCTATATTTAGGTATCCAGCGCTGGTCTACTTTGTTGAATTTTTCAAAATTCATTTCCGAAACCAATATAGCGGCGTCGGTAATTTCTTCCACATAGGCCACGTGGCCGTAGCGCCTGCTGTCGGTGGTGACTACGGCCGCGTGCGGGGCGGGATCTTTGCCCGTAATATAACCCGAGGCCTTGGCGTTAGCCAGCCAATTTTTTGCATTGCCGCCGAAGGTTATTTTCATGCGCGTGGATACGTACCAGGTGCAGTAGCCTTTGGGGAAAGTATGGGATATCCCGTCGTAGCCGGAGCCAATGCTAGTAACCGCGTCGGAAGCGCCGTTGTTGGAAGGAGCGGGCTTTGGGGTGGGTTTGGGAAGCGGTTTTGGTTTAGGAGCTTCGGTAATGGCGCCTCCGGGCACAATAATAAGCTGGCCGCCGTCAATATCTTCCGCGCTTTCAAGGCCATTGTATGAGATAATTTTTTCAAGCAGGCTGCTGGCGGCCGCGTCGCGGATTTTTTTGTCCGTATTATAGCGCTGGGGATTGTATTTAGCGGCAATGTCCGGCAAAGTGTCGTCCGTCGTAGCCGTAACCAAAATCCCGTCCACCGGTAAAATTTTTAATTCCTGCCCGGGGTTGGCATAGCCGCCGTTTAAATTATTATTCCAAATAATCGTTTGGGTGCTTACGCCAAACTTGGCGGCAATGCCGCCTAGAGTATCTCCGTTTTGTACCGTGTAAGTTTTAATCTGGTTTTCGATGTTGGCGTGGACGCTATCCGGGTTGGGGGCTAAAATACTTTGCTCATCGCTCATTACAATCTGGCTGCCGTCGCCCAGAGAAGTCTCATTTAGTCCCTGGGTGCCCAAAAAATAGTTGTCAGCCTGGGCCTGGGGCAAAAAAGAGTTGGCCGAAACCACAGTAACTATAGTGTTATTTTTGGCGTAGAGCTTTGGGTTTAACTGGTTGTGCCTGCCTAAGAAACTGGCCGCCAGGCTTTGGTCCTGGAACTGTTTGCCATTGTAGCCAAAATAAAAAAGGTTCAAGCCCGCAACAGTCAGGCTTAAAACCATTACCAATAATTCACCGGAAAATTTTAAGACAAAATCCATCCAGTCCATTTTTTTAATATGGATGGCAGGGAAGCTGTCTAAATGCAGCTTTTTTAAAAGCGGAGCACGCCTCTTTATTTGGAAGAGGAGTCTTTTCGCGCAGTATTGTACAAAAAAGGCTGTCCTAAAAAGGATTTTTTTAACCCTGGAAAGCCAAGATTTAAACTCTAAAATGGTATCCCCTTTATCAGTTTAAGCGCCGGAGTTGCTGATAGTCTTGGAGGTGGAAAAACGCTTAAAAGATAATAAATATTTACGTAATTTGCCGCTTGAACAAGAGAAGATTTTAACTAAAGCTTTATGTAGTCCATCCTTAATTGTACAGCTCAAGTTAAAACCAAATTGCCGTAAATATATTTAATTTTTTTGTTACTTTGATAGTCTAGCAGGGTGGTCTTTTAGGGGCAAGATTTTCATCCACAGCCTGCCATTTGAGCTTTTATTTAAGGCTAAAGTAATCATTTCTGGCTTAAATAAGGGTCATTCTAACATCTTATCATACTATCATTTTATCATCCCAGTTTTTGCTATATGGTTTATCTACGATGATAAAATGTTAAAATGATAGTATGATAAGATGTACGTTATGATAAAATGAAACAATGGATTTATCCTCATTAAACAATAAACAACAGGCTGCCGTCACTGCTCCCTTGGGTCCGGTTTTGGTTTTGGCCGGGCCTGGCAGCGGCAAGACCAAGACTCTCACCAGCCGGATTGCTTATATTATAGAGAAAAGAATGGCGCATCCGGCCAATATTTTGGCTTTGACCTTTACCAACAAGGCGGCCAAGGAAATGAGGCAGAGGGTTTCTTTGCTTTTGGCGCGCTACAAGTCGGCGGCTGAAAGTTTGACCATGGGCACCTTCCACGCGGTGTGCGCCAAAATCCTGCGCCATGAAATTCCGGCTTTGGGCTATTCTTCGGACTTTGTAATTTACGACACGCAGGACCAGCAAAAAGTTATTAAAGACATTTTGGAGGAATTGAGGGTGGACACCAAGAAACTGCCGGCTTCTCTTTTTGGCGCGCTTATCTCCCGGGCTAAAAATTTATTGCAAAGCCCCGGCGAACTGGATTTGGGGCTGGACTCGCCCTTGCGCGAAAAGTTGGGCGAGGTTTACGCCCGTTACCAGGACGCGCTTTACCGCCAGAACGCCCTGGATTTTGACGATTTGCTCATGCTGACAGTAAAAATTTTCCAAAACTTCCCTGCCGCGCTGAAAAAATACCAGAAAAAGTTTACTTACATACTTGTGGATGAGTACCAAGATACCAACCAGGCCCAGTATCTTTTGCTGTCTTTGTTGGCAACCCATCGTAACATTTTTGTCGTGGGCGACGACGCGCAGAGCATTTACAAGTTCCGCGGCTCGGACATTACCAATATTTTAAATTTTGAAAAAGATTATCCCGAAGGCTTAAACATTAAGCTGGAGCAGAATTACCGCTCCACAAAGAACATTTTGGAAGCCGCGCAAAAAGTTATAGAAATGAACCCGGAGCAAAAAGCTAAGACCCTATGGACCCAAAACCCGCAAGGCGAAAAAATAATTTTGACCTGCGAGCAGGACGAACGCGCGGAGGCGGAGTTTGTGGCAAGGAACATTGTCAGACTGGCTAGTGTAGTGCAGGCCCCAGGCCTGCCTACCGGAAAGCAGGCCGAGGGCCTGCACTACGGCGATGATGCTGAGTATCAAGCCGACCATGATCAGGATGAGCCCAAAACCTTTTCAATTCTTGACCGGTTCATTAAAGCCAAAAAAATGCAGGCTAATTATGTTTCGTCTTTTGGCAGAGGGTTGCTCCCGCAAATGCCCAAGAAGCATGAGCCGCTAAAAGAGTACTGCGTGCTTTACCGCACCCACGCGCAGTCCCGCGCGTTGGAAGAAGCCTTAATAGAAGCATCTATTCCTTATCAGATTGTCGGAGGCCTTAAATTTTACGAGCGTATGGAAATTAAAAATATGATTGCCTATTTGCGCCTGGCTCTAAACTTTAGGGATTTGGTATCGTTAAAAAGAGTAATAAACGAACCGCCTAGAGGGATTGGCGACAAGTCGTATTCAGTAATCCGGGATTTTATTTTGGATAATATATCGAATCTGCAAATGGACGAATCTGCGAATGGCAACGAATCATCGAATGCGGCGTTAAAAAGATTCCGAACCGCCTTTGCCGAGGTTAAGCTCCAACCCAAAGCATGGCAGTCGGCCCAGGATTTTTTTTCTTTGCTGGAAGAGTTTTCCGATTTTAACGCCGCGTTTACCTTGCCGGAATTAATGAGGCTTATTGTTAAAAAGAGCGGCTATGAAAAATACATTAGGGACGGCAGTGAAGCCGGGGAATCGCGCTACGAAAATATACTCGAACTTATAAATGTGGCCCACAAGTTTAAAAATTTGCCCTGGCGGGAGGCGCTCCAGGAATTTTTGCAGGAAGTCGCGCTTATAGCCGAAATAGATTCAAAAGACGAAAGCAAAGACGCCGTAACTTTAATGACCCTGCATTCGGCCAAGGGTCTGGAGTTTGACAATGTGTTTTTTGTCGGGCTGGAAGAGGGGATTTTGCCCCACTCAAGGAGCCTGATTAACCCGGACGAGCTTTCCGAGGAGGTGAGGCTGGCTTATGTGGGACTTACTCGCGCCCGCAAAAGGCTGTTTTTGGTTTACACCCACAGCCGGCGGGTGTTTGGCAATTTGCAAATTAACAACCCTTCGCGTATTTTAAGGGTACTGCCTAAAACGGCAATAGAATACAAAGGCATGGCCAAAGAGCATTTTAGGGAAGAGGACGGGGAATTGGTGGTTGAACAAGTGGACTTTTAGAAAATATGATACTAATATACTAATCTGAATACGAATGATACAAATAATACGAATCCTATCAGTTAATGGTCGCAGTAAGAATTAGTATTATTTGTATCATTAGCATGCATTGGTATATTGGTATCACATATATGGATAGTGACCAGCTAAAAATCTTTTTAAAAAATCACGGCCTCAAGCCCAACTTTACCTATGGCCAAAATTTCCTGGTTGATGATTTTGTTTTGCAGGATATTGTAGACGCCGCCGGAGTAACATCAGCCGACGCTGTTTTAGAAATCGGCCCGGGCATTGGCAACCTTACCAAACTGCTTTGCGAGCGCGCCCTGAACCAGTCGCCGCAAAGCGGCTCCGGTACAGGGCAAGCCGGGTTTGTTTTATCTATTGAAAAGGACCCGAAGTTTTTTCCGGTTTTAAGATCAGTAAAAAAAGATTACCCAAAAAATTTCCGTTTTGAAATCGCTGACGCTTTGGAGTATGACTTCCAGGGATTTTTTAAAGAGCAGGGATATAAAAGTTATAAGGTTGTAGCCAACATACCTTACTACATTACCGGCAAAATTTTGCAAATGTTGCTTAAGGCGGAATTTAAACCCGAGAGTATAACTGTCCTGACCCAAAAAGAAGTCGCCCAGAATATTATTGCCCCGCCCGGCAGTCTTTCCATCTTGGCAATTTCTGTCCAGCTTTTTGGCAGGCCAAAGTTGGTGCAGAAAGTTTTGGCAAAAAGTTTTTATCCGGCGCCCAAAGTGGACAGC
>JAHFJJ010000019.1 GCA_023245895.1 Candidatus Doudnabacteria bacterium | reverse complement strand
TTTCAAGAATTTGAGAAAAAAATCCAGCAGGCTGTGTTTGTATCCGCCACGCCCGCGGAATTTGAAATAGAAAGAAGTCTGACGCAAAAAGACACTAAATTTACTTCAAAATCCAAACGAACCGAAGAAGAACAAAGCATAATAGACGCGCGGCCAAAACTTAAAATGATGGATCCGCCATCAATCGTGGAACAAATCATCCGCCCTACCGGACTTATTGACCCGACTATTGAAATAAAGCCCATTAAAAACCAAGTGGATGATTTAATAGAACGGATTAAAGAACGGGTAGACAAACACCAACGTGTACTTGTTGCAACCCTAACCAAAAGAATGGCAGAAGAGCTAACCGAATACCTAAAGGAAGACGGCGTAAAAGTCGCTTATGTACATAGCGATGTGGATACTTTTGACAGGTTAGAAATTTTACGGGATTTGCGCCTGGGTATTTATGATGTCTTGGTGGGAATAAATTTGCTAAGAGAAGGGCTGGATTTGCCCGAAGTTTCCTTGGTAGCAATACTTGATAGCGATAAGGAAGGTTTTTTGCGCAGCGAAACCTTCTTTATGCAAATGATGGGCCGCGCCGCCCGCCACTTGGAAGGCCACGCGGTTTTATACGCTGACCGCATTACCGGCTCCATGCAAAGAGCCATAGAAGAAACCACCCGTCGCCGCAAGGTCCAGGAAGCCTACAACAAAAAACACGGCATAACCCCCAAAGGCATCCAAAAAGCCATTGCTGATTCCCGCCTGGCAGGAAGCAAAAAAGCAATTGAAGATGAAGAAGAACGTAAAATAGATCCGGCCAAAATGACTTTGGAGGAAACCAAATTCTACCTAGACGAACTGAACGAACAAATGGACCTCGCCGCACAAAACCTGGAATTTGAAACCGCCGCCAAAATTAGGGACAGGGTAGAAGAAGTTAAAAAAATCAACAAGCTAAAAAAGAAATAAACTTTTTTACAAATAGCACGATTGTTGCGGCCGCAACAATCGTGCTATTTAATTTACTATAGTTGAAATTAATACTATTTAAGTATATGATTTTACTAGAATTTCCTTATATAAATTAATTTACACTATTGGAAACCTATAATAATCCTGAAATAAGGCCAAAGTACGGGGCCAATGTAACTATCCGCAACTTTTGGCAAAGGCATTCGCAAAAACAAAGCGGAGAAGTTTTTAATGCCCAACAAACTGGCCTTTCTACTTCCAGTATTTCTGAAGTCGGTGTAAAAAGGGCCGAAAATTTAGGCGCATTAATCAAGCCCTCCTTGCACGGCGCAAAGGGTTATATTAGCAAGTCGCCCAGAACTTTAGAAACTTTTGACGCTATGATGTCTGGATACAAATCAGATGGCTCTAACGTTCCGGTCAGGGAAGCTGTGCGCTTCAAACAAGGATTGGTTGCCGCGGAAGGCAACAAAGAATTTTTACAGACATACAATAAAAAATGGGAAGGGAATAAGCAAGCCTTGCTGGCCCAGGGCATTATTGATGGCAGATACCCCAATGCCGACTTTAGCACGCTGACTCCGGACCAGCAGGAAGAAATTGCCGAAGCCGCGGAAGAGCCGGTAATTCGCGAATGGACAGATATTGCCGACAGCGAATTAGCTAAAATATACCCGCCCCGCCTGCAAGCCGCGAAATTCGCAAAATTATTTAACGACAGGCATGAGCGCATGGCCGGCAAACTAGCCACCGGCTCTGAAGTGGATTTATTCCACGTTACCCACAAGTCAGCGACAGAACCTTTTTTAGCTTCCGGGGTGCTTATTAGAAAATCCGACGGGCAACGGATTACCCAACTGGAGCAAATAGGCGGCAGTTTACAAATCCTTGGTAACTGGGAAAGTGAAGTAAAAATAGACAGCCAGGGCAAAGCTTCCACAACTGTTAAAATAAGGGACGAGGAATTTTTAGTGGATGAAGATGAACTCCAAAAACTACTGTCAATTAAAGAATAATTATAAACCACCAAAATTATGAAGTTACTACTAAAAGGCCTTGCCGCTTCGGCCGGGACTGCCGAGGGACCGGCAAAAATATTTTTGCCCGGAGACAACGCCAAGGATTTTCCCGAAGGCGCGATTATGGTAACCACCCTGACCGACCCAACCATGGTTATGGCCATGATGAAAGCCGCTGCAATAATTTCCGATATAGGTGGAATTACTTCCCACCCGGCCATCTTGAGCCGGGAAATGGGAATACCCTGTATTGTAAATACAAAGACAGGTACATCAACAATTAAGGACGGGGTACGAATTAAGGTGGACGGGACAAAAGGAGAAGTGTATGAACTGGATTAACGAATTTACTAAAGCATCTTTCAGTCTTTACACTGGCAATACTATAAGCGCCTTCCAACCTTTGGATTTTTTTCATTTTTACGGCTTATGGTATGACTTATGGCTCAAGCGCGTTGTTGCCGCTATGGAAAAGCTGGACGCGGAACATAAAGGCTACGCTGAATTAAAAGCGCTTTTGCCCACGCCCTCCAATATGCGGGCACTAATCCAAAAAGCCATTCCGGCATACATAGGCTCCGGCCGCGGCAACAAAGAATTATACTTCCGTTATACAAATTTTATAGCCAGGATGCTCATGGAAGCCTGTCCCCAAGACCCTTTTGGAATGTCTAGCACTCCCCTAAATACTCCCCCTGAAATCCGAAAAATAATAAGCGAAGTTAATTGGCAAACCGCCAGCAGCGAGGAAGCCCGGGTCTTAGGAAAACTTATTACATCCACCGGTTCTTTGGTACACGGATTATATAATGATGTTGTTACAGATTTTGGTTGGGACACCTACGGACCTTACCCACAACAAGAAAAAAACGGATCCTTTTATACTTTGCTTATTAGAAACTTTCCCGATTTGCGGCCGCAAAGCTTATGGCCTAATGAATTTTTATCGCCCTACAAGAGCGTCCAAATTTTTCAGCTTTACCAAGATGTAGAATGGTTAATTGCGTGCGTGGGTTGCCATACCATGCTAAAAAGCGGCGACCCTATAACCGGCCTTAAACATTTTTGCGTGGTTGCGGACGGGCAGGTGCTAAACGTTGCGGAAATAAAAAGTTTAATTATGCAATTAGCGGAAAAAGCGGAAAATATTTATTCAGAAATCAGGAAGAAAAATTTTGAGGAATTAAAGCAAATGGTCATGCTGCAAGAATGCTACCAGCTAAAAAACTTGTTCGATGCCGCCGCCTTAGAATGGCAACCGTCAGAAGAAATGGTTAAGGCTACTAGCGGGAAACTATTACAAACTGGCATATTACCCCAAAATGTGATGATGACAGATATTGAAGAGTATAAAAAAGCATTCCGCCTCTTGGAATTTGAAACAGAAGTCCTTAATCCACGCTAGCTATAATTTTTAGACCCGTTAAGCAACAATACGCCTGGCTTGCTTTTTTTTGCTAATTTTGATAATATATTCAAGTCGCAGTTACAAATTTTTAAATCTTTTAAACACATAACCCTCACCCTAGCCCTCTCCCAGAGGGAGAGGGAACAAGGAAAATTCTTAAATGCCAAATATCAAATCGGCTGCCAAAGCCATGAGGCAGTCAATACGCCGCAGGGCCAGGAACATTAAGACTAAGGACAAATTTAAAGAAGCGGTTAAAACTGTAAAGAAACTCATTGCCGCCGGCAAGAAATCTGAAGCCATGGAAGCTATGAAAAAGGCAATGTCTACCTTAGACAAAGCCGTAAAGACCAACGTTATAAAGAAAAACAAGTCTTCACGCTTGAAATCCAGAATTGCTAAAAGTTTGGCCAAGATAAAATAGCTATTAAAAAACCGTTCCCGCGAGGGAACGGTTTTTTTTATTATTTCATATGACCGGCAGTTTCAGTAAAAATATGATTGAACGCTTCAAGTTGGTCCGCAAAAATAATAACGCTATTTCGTACCGGCTTGCCGTTCCAAATTCGGCTCTGGGTAATAGTCACATACCTATTGCCATTCTTAGCCTCCTTCACGTCAAAAAAGTAAGTTTGGCTCTTGGTAGGCAGCTTTGTGGAATATAGCGCTTGGGTTGGTTGTTGTTCCTGCATACATTTTATGTTGGTTGATAAATTTTACGACCTTTGAATAATATCCCCGCAGCTGTCGGGGGTAATTATAAATAATAATACAAATGTTGACATAAAAACTTGACTAAATAAAAATACTGGGATATAATTGATATATAAATGGTTTCCCGTAAGGGAAGCTCCGAGACCCCCGCAAGGGGGTCGTTTTTTATATTAAAGCTTTCACCTTATTTTTAATTTCCATAAAACTCGTTAAAGGAACAATACCAACCTTTCTTATTAAACGCTTACTGCTTATAAGCCTCATTTGGGACAAAATTAGCCGAGAATTAAAACCTATGGGCAATAAATCGTAATAAAAAGGACCAATTTTATTTTTGCTGGTTAAGGGTATCGCCCACAACATATCTTTTCCGAATTTTCTTAAAACCAAAACAGGTCTTTCATAACTTTCGTTTTTGCCATTTTGTTCAAAGCCAATATTTGCCCCAAGACTTGCCCACCATATTTCTTTATCTCTAAAATAAAACTCTTTGTAATGATTGTGTATTTTAATTTTCAATTTTATCCAATGTGTAAACCATCTGATAAGAATATCTCCGTCCATAAAAATTATTTTACGCTATTTAAAGCAAAATTTTCCAAAAACTTTACAATCCTTGCATCTAGAATAATATCCCTGGGCTCAATATGCCTTTTTAAATACAAACCTTCCAACGTCCTGCACCGGGACAGGGCAACATAGAGCTGGCCGTGGGCAAAGGTGCCGGTGGCTAAGTCTATATAGACCTTGTTGAAAGTTTTGCCCTGGGCTTTATGGATAGTTACTGCCCAGGCCAGCTTGAACGGATATTGGGTAAAAGTGCCTGTGGTTTTACTGTCCACCTTTTGAGTATCTCTCTGCAAAACAAATTGGAACATTTCCCAGGTATGAGGAAACACACTCACAATTTCCCCGGTTTCAAGTTCTACTATAATACTGTCGGAAGACAATTCGTCTTCATCGGATGGCGTGTCTTTATCATCAAAATAAATAATTTCATCCAAAGCTTCCTTATAACCCTCACCCCCGACCCCTCTCCCAAAGGGAGAGGGAGGCCTGTTATTTGCATGCTCGGAAAAATCACGGCCCTCTTTTTCTATACCGATAATTTTCCCCATTGTGCCGTTAACCCAGCGCTTCCGGCCGTCGTTATTTAACATCATTATTTGGGCGCCGATTTTTATTTGTAAATTCAAATCTGTCGGCAGTTCTCTGTCCTCAAAACTGCCCCGAGCCTCGCCTGCGTAACTTTTAAGCTCCGATGGTATCCGTTCCAGAAAAAAATTATTTACCTGCCTTGCCCGGTTATTGGTCGGAGTAAGGTAAATTGCGAATTTTTCAAATTTAAACTTGTTGTCCTGGTTTTGCGCGCGTTGGTTTAATAAAGTCAGGTGCTCCTGGCTTACGGCGTTGTTGCGCACCGCGTTAAGTACGTCCTTAAATACCTGGTCCTTTTGCCGGTAAATGGTTTTTAGTTCCACAAAATTAAACTTGGAATTTTTAAACGCGCGGGAGTCAAAAAAATACGGACTGGCATACTCTTTTATTAACCCGTTGCCCGCGCCAAAGTCCCTATCGACAGGCGGCAACTGGTACAAGTCCCCAATTAAAACCATTTGAATGCCGCCAAAAGGCAGGCTGGGCATAGGGCCGTTAAGCCTAAGGAATTTGTCCACAAAATCCAACAAGTCCGCCCTGACCATGGAAATTTCGTCTATGACCACGGCATCCAAATTTTTGATAAGTTTAGCCTTAGGATTAAACGGCGCCAGTTTTTTCACTTTTGAAAGCGTAATATCCGGGCCAAAAGAACAGAACGAATGGATGGTCTGCCCCTCTACGTTCAAAGCAGCCACGCCCGTTGGCGCAAGTACAACAACATTCTTCTTGGTAGTTTTGCGGAAATAATTCAGCAGGGTTGACTTGCCTGTCCCGGCCTCACCGGTCAAAAACAAATTCTCCCCCGTTTCGCCCATTATGCGCAGCGCCTCCTGCATTTGAGGGTTTGATGACAAATCCAAGTGCGGAACTTCCTGCTCAAGACGTTCTTTGCGGGTTGAAGCATAAGGGTCTACATTGTCCCTCTTATATTTTTCTAAAGGGCCTAACAACTGGCCCAAACGATGGCTAAGCAACCGGCCCTCAACCCCGCCCAATTTGTCAGATAAGCGTTTTAAAAAACCTAAATAAGTTTCCTGTTTGGATTCCAAGTATTTTTTGTATTCTTCCTGCAGTAAATTATTTTTATCAACAGGCAGCTTTTCTTCCGCCAACTTATTTAGTTCCTCCGTGCGCTGCTCCTGCCTGCCGTAATCCCAGCCCGGCACGTCTTGAAAATGCATAGCCATGCGAGCCTTAAGTCCGCCGGAAGCCCGCTGAAATTTTTCCACTAACTGAAAAACAAAAGCATCAAAGTCCTTAAAGCCCACCGCCCGCTGTTCCAAGTAGGCCTTTTTTAACCTTTCGTCTTCATCGCTATCCCACTTTTTCCCCATTCGCGGATATTTTTTCCGCAGCTCTTCCAAGTCGTAAGTTTTCTTTTTATCCTCCATAAACTTTGCTATTTCCTATTAATTAAATTAATAACCAATTTTACCATGGTATCCTTGTCATGCGGTTTGCTTTCGGCCACCAGCAACGCTAAAGCCGCCAGGGCGTTGTCGTTAATTTTCCGCTCGCCGCTTTTAAAGCTATACAAAGCATTGTTTTGCACCAAATATAACATAAAGACCAAAGAGCCAATACGCTTGTTGCCGTCGGCAAATGGATGGTCTTTTATTATAAAATATAAAAGATGCGCCGCCTTTTCTTCCAAAGAAGGATACAGTTCCTTGCCGCCGTAAGTTTGGCCAATGTTGCCCAAGACGGCCGCGAACTTTTCCCCGACTTCCTGGCCAAATAAACTGCCGGCCTCTTTTTTCATTGCCAGCCGCTTTTTGAATATTTCTATGCTCTTTTGCAAATCTGCGTAATCCAAAACCGCCCCGGCCTTTTTGCCCGCGCCAAAAATTTCCAACTCGCCTTTGTCGTATTTATTCAGCAAAGCCCAGGTATGGGCGTAATCTGTAATAATTTTTAATAAATCCTTCTCATACCCTTCCGCCCGGCGGCTTTCCAAAACATTCTGGAACAGCCCAGCCGTCTTTTCCAGTTCCTTCATTTTAAGGTCATGTTCTTCTTTGAGCCTTTTCTCATTAACCAGATAACCTTTAACCAAATAATCGCGCAAATGTTGAGTAGCCCAAATTCTAAACTGAGTACCGCGCTTGGATCTTATGCGATAACCAACTGAAATAATTACATCAAGATTATAATAAATAATTGGCTTACCTAAGCCAATACTGGTATTACCAGTATTGGCTTGTTTAAGAGAAGTTTTTTCACTTTCCAACTCTCTTTCCGCATAAATATGCCTAATGTGCCCACCGATAGTATCCACGTGTTTTTCGAACAAAGCCGCCATCTGTGCTTGGCTTAACCATACGGTTTCCCCATCTATTTCCACTTGCAACTCAGGACCCTGTTCGGCCTTATAAATGATTATTTCACCTTTTTTTGTTTCTTCCATAAAATTCCTTTTTTTCCCGCCAGAGGCGGATCCGCCTGGCGGAAAGCCATACTAATATTGGCTTATTTATAAGCTTTCCAATATGTTCCACAACAGAACCACTTATTTATTCGGAATTTCCGAGTAACTGCAATGTGCAAAAATTGCACTTTCCTATTCTCTATTCCCTAAGCACTATTCATTTATAATAATAGTATACTATCGTTCACCATATGTCAACCCAGTAGAATTACATTGCAATTTATTTAACATTCTCCGCTTAAAATAAACTAAATTTCGCACATAACTAACTTAATGATAATGACTTGTTTGCAATGTAGCTCTACTGGGTCAAATCCTCCCTGTGGATAAACGAGTTTTTTTATTTCTTCCACAAATGAAACACTTTTTTTAAAAGTGCGTTATAATAAAGGAGGTAACATTAAAAAAGAAATTTAATATGAAGAACACACGCAACATGGTTTTGGGCATCGTAATAATTTTAGCGGTTGTGCTTATAGGCTACGCGATTTACGAGCGCAATGAAGAATATAACCAACCAGAAGGCAACGGCCAGCCCACAGCACAGCAGGGCGGCAACCCCGCTCCGCAAGCTTCCTCGACTGGCGCCAATGGCGTCGGCACAGGCACTAAGAAACTTTCTTATGGCGATGCCATCAACACCTATAAGAACCGCTTCCAGTTCAGCCAGTGCCACGGCAACCCTGGAATTATTTCCATCAAAAAAGGCCAACCCGTAATGCTGGACAACCGCGACAAGGTTGCCCACACCATTAAGGCCAACGGGCAAACCATTAGAGTCGCGGCTTACGATTACGCCCTGCTCTACCCTGCCAATGTAACCGTAGGCAACGTCAGCGCAGACGCTTCCAACGTGACCTGCGACGGCGGCGGCGCGGCTACGCTGAACGTGGAAAAATAAAAGTTGATTTTTTAATCCCGACCCTTCCTTACATCCGGGTCGGGATTTTTCATACCCTAAAACCAATTTTATTTTGTGGTTTTTCTTCTTTGTCCAAAAG
This sequence comes from Candidatus Doudnabacteria bacterium, assembly GCA_023245895.1. Lineage (GTDB taxonomy): Bacteria > Patescibacteriota > Doudnabacteria > UBA920 > UBA920 > PALSA-1336. The sequence continues at coordinate 13,085 of JAHFJJ010000019.1, read as the reverse complement.
TTTAGTTATGGCCTTAAATACAATTTTAAATTTAGAATCGTATTTTAATTCCAGCTTTTCAATTTTTTCTCTTAGATCCTTATTACCTGCCAACATTTCCCGAATTTTAGTAAAGGTCCTCATTATTTGGATATTGACTTGGATAGCCCGTTCGCTATTTAGCACGGATGACAACATAGCCACGCCTTGCTCGGTAAAAGCGTAAGGCAAATATTTAATGTTCTGCCCCCTGTTCAAGGTCACAATTTGTGACCTTGAACTTGAGGTCGTGAATTGCGACCTCAAGTCTGAGTTGAATACCCCGATTTGCTGTTTCCAAATTTCGGTTTCTTGGTTATTGAGCCTAAACATAAAATCCACGGGAAAACGTTTTATATTCCTCTTAACCGCCTCATTCAAACGTTTGGTCGGAACTTGGTACAAATCCGCCAAATCACTGTCCAGCATAACCCGCCTCCCCCGAAGCCAATAAATTTTATTCTCAATTTTATAACCGGGCAAAATTGCAAGCTTGTTTTTCATATTTTTATAGTATACAATCGTTCACTCTTTGTCCAGTGGATAACTTTTGCAGCCGTTCAAGGTCGCAATTTGCGACCTTGAATATAAGTATAACGAATTGGCATCTGCGTATGCATTCCTACAAATTTGTGCAGATATTTATCTTCAACAAGGGCATTTGCTCGTCTGCCGGTAAAAGCCCATCCGGCCTTTTTCTTCTTAAAACGCTCCTCGCTTAAGCGAAATTCTTTATGCCAACTATCCTGATCGACCTTAACGATTGCATAAACAACGCCCTTATATACTGCGAACACGTACTCTGCTTGTTCTGCCCTTTCTTTATAAAGTACCCAACGCCCTTTTACTGCCTCATAATAAAATTGCCAATCCTTGTCAGGCAAAAAATTCTTATTGATATTAATTAAAATAGCCTTTGCTTCAATTCTTGGGGCATCCTTTGGTTCATACCGTATCATAACCTGATTAATACTCATCCTGCCTCGGTATGTGCCGTGGCCTTTCTGTTCATTACTCAATTCTATTTTAAGTTCATCCAAACCGCACAAATCAATAGTTGCCGCTTCAACCTCAAAAGCCTCTTTCTCCGACAAGCCATGTCTTAATATTTCATACTTAGGTCCGCCTAACTTTTTAAAACTACGGATAAGTTTCAATTTTAAATTTTTTCCTTGTTTTTCCTTTAAAGCCGCCTTAGCGTGGTTAAAGATTCTATCACCGATTCCCTTGCCAACATAAAAAATCTTTCCAGTTTTGGGATGTTTTAATAAGTAAACATAGTACTTTAATTGGTCTTTTGTAGTGTGTGAAAATTTTTGAATCATACATGTTAAATCTTCAATTCCGCCATCTCCCCCCAATTATCCCCAACCCTGGCTTCCACTTTAACAGGCACGGAAAGTTTTATGGCGTTTTCCATTAAGGGGATGAGTTTTTTTGCCCAATACTCTACCTTATCATCGGCCACTTCAAAAACCAGTTCGTCGTGGACTTGCAGGAGCATTTTAATTTCACCCGCTGATGATTCGCTAAGCAGCTTGTGTATGTTTATCATCGCCACCTTAATTACATCCGCCGCAAGTGATTGTATGGGAAAGTTCACGGCCGCCCTTTCCGCCGCCGCGCGGATGAAGAACTGGGAAGATTTTATTTCGGGAAACTTGCGCATGCGGCCTAACTCGTTTTTAACAAAACCTTCCTGGTTAACCTGCAGCTTTACCTGCTCTATATATTCTTCCACCGCCGGATAGGCCGCGAAGTATTTTTGAATGAATTGTTTGGCGTCGGCATGACTGACTTCTCCAATTCTTGATGACAGTCCAAAGGATGAAAGCCCATACAAAATCCCAAAATTGATTGTTTTGGCATCCCGGCGCATATCTTTAGTCACCTTATCTGGCTCGACTCCAAAAATTTCCACGGCTGTCTTGGTGTGGATGTCCTCATTATTTTTAAAAACTTGTAGCATTTTTTTGTCTTTGGCCAAATGGGCCACAATCCTCAACTCAATTTGGGAATAATCTATGGACAAAAGTTTAAAGCCTTTTTCCGCCACAAAAGCCTGTCGGATTTTACTGCCTAGCCCATCGCCTTTTACTGGGATATTTTGCAAATTGGGATCTACAGAAGAAAGCCTGCCGGTGGCCGCAATAGTTTGGTTGTAGCTGGTGTGGATGCGCCCGGTTTTTTTATTTACCAGTTCGGGCAAGGTTAACAAGTACGTTGATTGCAGTTTAGCCAGTTCCCTATACTGCATAATTTTTTCTATGACCGGATGCTGGCCGAGCATTTTTTCCAGCTCGCCCGCGGCCGTGGAAAGTCCGGTTTTGGTTTTGCGGTTAAAAATCGGCTGGAGCTTCATTTTTTCAAACAAAACCTCTTTCATTTGTTTGGGCGAGTTGATGTTAAATTCTTCGCCGCTTAGTTTGTAAATGTCGCTCTCCAAATCTTTAATGTCAATTTCCGCCTCTCCCGAAAGCCGGTTTAAAAATTTCGCGTCTACTTTAATGCCATTTAGCTCCATGGCGGATAAAACTTCCACCAAAGGCATTTCTATTTCTTCAAAAACTTTTTGCAAGCCTTCTTCTTTTAATTGCGGCGCGAACAATTCTTTTAAACGCAAAGTCATATCCACGTCCTCACAGCAATACCAGGAAACTTTTTCCGGTTCCACCTCGTCCATGGTAATTTGGTTTTTGCCTTTGCCGATTAAATCCTCAATGGGCTGCATTTGGTAGCCCAGCTCATTAAAGGCCAACGCGTCCAAATTATGCTGGCGGGTGCCGGCGTTGAGGAGATAGGAGGCTATCATAGTGTCGAAAGATATAGTGCCAAGTGCTAAGTTATTAGTGCTAAGCACCTCTAAATCGTATTTTATGTTGTGGCCGATTTTTTTTATTTTTTTGTCGCTGATGATGTTTTTTAAATTTTCTGATGATAAAAATAAATCCGCCGGCACATAAAATGCCAAGCCGGGTTTGGCGGACAAGCCTACGCCGACTAACTTGGCGTCGATGGTGTTGAGGCTCGTGGTTTCGGTATCTACCGATATTTCTTCGGCGGCTGATAAAACTTTAAGCGCCTTTTCCAACTTTTCCTCGGTATCAACAAACTGGTAATCTTGTTTGCCTATTGATTTAGATGTGTAGTTAGCCGATTCATCGGCTGTTTCATTTGAGCCCGTAAAGGGGCTGACTACAGCTCCATCTGTCTTGGGCAACTTATTTAGCAAACTCCTAAACTCCAACTCCTGAAAAAGCTTGACCGTGCTATGCAAATGCGCCGCGTCCAAATCGTATTTGGGCACGTCAATGTGCACAGGCACTTTGCAATCTATGGTAGAAAGTTCAAAAGACATCCGGGCTTCTTTTTCCTGGTCCTTCAACAAGCCCAAAATCCGCGGTTTAATTTTATCGCCGACTTTGTCCGCGGCAATGGCCTTATACAAAACATCTATAGACTTAAATTCTTTGATGATTTCGGAAGCCGTTTTCTCGCCAATGCCTTTTACGCCGGGAATGTTGTCGCTAGGATCGCCGCGAAGCGCTTTATAATCTACCATCTGCTCCGGCGCCAAACCGTAGCGCGCCCTCACCGCTTTGGCATCGTAAATTGCCGTATCGCTAATGCCTTTCTTCATGGTGTAGACTTTTATACTGTGGTTCACCAACTGCAAAGTGTCCAAGTCGCCGGTGACAATAATTATTTCCGCGGCCTCCTTATGCTTTTCGTGCAAGTGCTTTGCCAAAGTGCCCAAAAGGTCATCTGCCTCAAAACCCTGCTTTTCAAAAATCGGGATGTTCAAACCGCGCACGACTTCCTTAACGCGCGGGATTTGGTCGTAAAGCTCCTGGTCGGCCTTAACCCTGTGCGCTTTATATTCTTTATACTGCTCATGCCGAAAAGTCGGGCCGGCTAAATCGAACGTGCAAATAATATGGGTCGGCTTAATGTCTTTAATCGCCTTAAGGAGTATGAGCGTAAAGCCGTACACGGCATTGGTCTGCTCACCGCTTTTGGTGTTCAAAACAGGAATAGAATGGTAGCCGCGGTGGATTAACGCGTTGCCGTCTATTAGCATATAGCGCAGGTTTTTTGGGCTGGTCATAAAAGCATTATAACAAAAAACCACCCCGATTGGGATGGTTTTTAAAGATGCTTTTAGCTGTGTGCTATAGGCTCCAACTGCGCGGGAAATAACTAATAACGTGACCCGCAAAGTTTGCAACTAAAGTCGCGTCGTTGTTGGTAATTTTGCCGTCGCCGTCAACATCGGCGTTATCCAGACCGCGGCCAACTAAAGCCGAGGTGTTGCCGTTTACATAATTGGCAATAACCACGGAATCGCCAATGCTTACGCTGCCGTTAAGGTTGGCATCACCCAGCATTAGGGTTGAACCGTCAGTTTTCGGAAAAGCGGTAATTAAGTGTCCGGCGTATTGGGCCACAATAAGCGCGTCAATGCCGTTAACCTTGCCTTCACCCGTAACATCGGCGTTGGCTAAAGCCTGGCCGGTCAGCAAAGTCGTGCCGTCGGCGTGGAGCTGGATTTTTAAGCTGTCGGCAATGGTAACTTGGTTATCGTTATTCACGTCACCGAGCGTCAGACTAATGCCACCGCCTGTGCTTCCGCTTGAAACATTAATGATAAAATCTTTGGAGGAAGCTTCATGGCCCGAAGTCAGTGTCAGAGTAAATGTATAGTCTCCGGCAAAAGTTGGAGTTCCCGTTATTGATACCGGAGATTTGCAAGGCGCCATAATACACACACCGGATACCAAACTAAGGCCCGCCGGCAAAGCGCCAGAAGTCAATCTCCATGAATACGAATCACTTCCACCTGAAGCAGAGACATCAGCGGAGTAGGAAGACCCAACTTGAACGCTCGGAAGCGGAGAGGAAGTGGTGATAGTAAGCTGAGTAGTGGCGCAGGTTCTTGTCCCGCTTGGAGTCCCCCGAGGGAATGAATTAATAAGACAACCGGCGTAGTTAGCCACCAAAGTCGCGTCGTTGTTGGTAATTTTGCCGTCGCCGTCAACATCGGCATTGTCCAAAGCCCTGCCGGTGATTTTGGCTGTGCCGGCAACATGGTTGCCAATAACTACTGAGTCGCCGATGTTTACAGTTCCGTTACGGTTGGCATCTCCCAATAGCAAGGTAGAACCGTCTGTTTTGGGGAACTGGGTAATCATACCACCGTAATAGTTGGCAACTAATATGGCATCAATGCCGTTAACTGTGCCTTCTCCTGTAACATCAGAATTGGCTAAAGCCTGGCCGGTCAGCAAAGTTGTGCCGTCGGCGTGGAGCTGGATTTTTAAGCTGTCGGCAATGGTAACCTGGCCGTCCAGGTTGGCGTCGCCCAACTTATTTAGTGGAGTCGGCGGCGGGGTGGCAATAATACCGCAAGCTCCGTTAATCTGATCCACAGGGTTGTTGCAATCCTGGGCGCGTCTTGGCAGAATGGAGGTTTGGGGCAAAACTTTTTCAGCATCGTTAGCCGGCAAAACCTGGCTAAAACGCCAGCCCCAGGAACTAAAGGTGTCCGAATCGGGGACTCCATACAGGCGGTTCTGTCCGATATAATAAACCGTCCCGTTTATAGCAATAAGCCCGCCCACCCTTGGAGCGCCGGGGAGACCAACAATAGTCGCAATCGGGGTTGTAGTCGCGGGACTGGAGTAGCCATCTTGAACTCCTGCATTATAACCTGCCCGCCCTGCAGGCAGAGTCTTAAAATAGCCGTCAACTATGCGCACGCCCCTGCCGTTAGCTTGGGAATAATAAATAATTCTATAGCGCGTGTCCGGATCTAAATTATAACCTGTGTTGTTTGAACCCTGGCCGCTGGCATCCGCAATATGCACGTCGCTGGACTTATTAAGGATAATGTAAACGGAGCCGCTCCTTTTGGGCATCCTATTCCAGGTAAATTCATACATCCACTTGCCGGAGCCGGAATCATAACTACTGGGAGTGACTGACAAAGTCAGGTTTGAGGCCTTAAAAATAATGGTGGGCTGATAGGCCTCGGCTGGCTGGTCTGACATAGATAGCGCCTTAGCCTGCTGGCCCGATAAAAACAAAACCGAGAGCACCACAGCAAATAAATATGTTTTTTTCATTGGATAAGTATTAATAATTACTTTAATTAAGGCATTTTTTATAACTTTTACAAACCAACTTAACTACTGATGACTATATATTAAATACAGCAGGGGGGCAAAATGTTACAGTAAGTTTTAAACTTTATTTTAGGAAGTTTAGCTTAATTATAACATAAAAACGCCCCCATTAACAGGGGCATTTTTATGTTTAATTTTGATTTTGATTAAAGCTTAAGCCGACACTGAAAAACTAAGCATGCCTTTCCATACCCCGTTTATATAGACATTCTCAGACCAATTGCCTATGTCTCCGGCCTGGGGCGTTGCTGAAGCCTGGCAACTGCCTGTTACATAGCTGGTGGTGGCTGCCGGCACAACGCAAACAGTGAACTTTCCCACGTAACTGCCGTTTTTATAGGCTTCGGCTTCCAGCTTGTCGCCCGGTTGGCCCCCGAAAAGCGTGTAAGTCCAGGCATCCCTGCCAGCGACTATTGTGCCGCCGTTATGGGAAAAAGTGTACCCGGTTGAACCCTGCGACTGGACAGGGGCGCTGACGGTAAAGTAGGCGGTGCCTAAAAGCGCGCCCTTCTGCCCGTTGCTGTAATCGTAAACATAGTTGGCATAGAAGCCCTCATCTTTGTTGCAAACAAAAGTGTAAGTATCCGGGACTTTGTAGATTCCGTTAAAGTTTGTCGAAGAAGCATTATTTTTATACTGCACCAGCCAAACTTGCGAACCGGAATAGCCGTCTACTTTAAAGGTGGCGGCGGTCCCGCAGCTGGCCGAGACGGCGCGGGAATATCCGACGTAAAATGCCGGAGTCCCGGATGGGGCCGAAGCCACAGGCGCTGAAACGCTAAAGCTTACAGTGCCTTTATAAACATTATTAATATAGACTGTCTCATACCAACTGCCGATGTCCGATGTCGGCGCTGTGCCCGAAGCCATGCAACTGCCGACTGGGACAAACGGGCTAGCCGGCTGCACCGTGCAGACAGTTAATTTGCCAACGTAGCTGCCATTTTTGTAGGCGTCTACCGCGAGCACATCGCCCGCGTTGCCGCCCTGTAAAGCATAAGTCCAGGTTGTTTGTCCCGCGACCAGGTTGCCGTTGTTATGAGAAAAAGAATAAGTTGCTCCCGAAAAAAGTCCTGCGTTAGAGGCTAAAACATTAAATACTACCGAGCCTAACAAAACGCCTTTCTGCCCGTTAACTACTGTGTAAGCGTAGTTTGTATAAGTGCCTTCGTCTTTATTACAAACTAGAGTATAGGTGTCGGGCACATAATCAATCTTATCGTAATTCGGGGTTGTATTGTTGTTCTTATACTGCGTAAGCCAGACTTGCGAGCCGGTATAACTGCCGCCGACTACAAAAGTTATTTGCTCGCCGCAAACCGCCGAGGTTGCCTGCATTCCGGCTTTATAAAAGCCTATTGTGGCAGGAGTGCTGGTGGCGTTCAAACAGCTTAAAGCAACTAACGGGGTGCCTCTGGGGAAAGTAGTAATAGCGCATCCCGCAAAGTTAGCCACCAAAGTCGCGTCGTTGTTGGTAATTTTGCCGTCGCCGTCAACATCGGCATTGTCCAAAGCCCTGCCGGTGATTTTGGCTGTGCCGGCAACATGGTTGCCAATAACTACTGAGTCGCCGATGTTTACAGTTCCGTTACGGTTGGCATCTCCCAATAGCAAGGTAGAACCGTCTGTTTTGGGGAACTGGGTAATCATACCACCGTAATAGTTGGCAACTAATATGGCATCAATGCCGTTAACTGTGCCTTCTCCTGTAACATCAGAATTGGCTAAAGCCTGGCCGGTCAGCAAAGTTGTGCCGTCGGCGTGGAGCTGGATTTTTAAGCTGTCGGCAATGGTAACCTGGCCGTCCAGGTTGGCGTCGCCGAGCAGAATAGAACCGGTGGACAGGGGCGCGACTGTAAAAACGGCTGTGCCCAGCAAGGCGTCCTTATGTCCATTAACTACGGCGTAGGCGTAATTTACATAATTCCCTTCGTCTTTGTTGCAGACCAGGGTGTATACGTCTGGCAGGTTATCAATTTGATCATAATTCGGGATTGCGCTGTTATTCTTGTACTGGGTGAGCCAAACCTGCGAGCCGGAGTAGCCGTTGGCAAGAAAAGTTATCTGCTCGCCGCAGGTCGCCGAAGATATCTGGAAAGGGCCTTTATAAAAGCCGACTGAAACAGGGCTGGAAGTGGAAGTACTGGAAGGCAGGCAAAGGTTGGCAATTTGGTCTAAGACATTCCTGCAAATAGGATTGCGCATAGGCACTAAGCCAACCTGCGGCAAAGCCTCTTCAGCGCTGTTGGCAGTTAAGACTTTATCGAAAGACCATCCCCAGGAATTAAACACCGCCAGGCTGGGGATGCCATATAAGCCCCTATCTCCTACCAAAAATACAGTTGCTTGCGAGCTGATAATAATAGTCTGGCCGACGCGGGGCGCGGAAGATGAACTGCACGCTCCTTTAATTTGGTCTATGGGGCTGTTGCAAATAGGGTTGCGCATAGGCACTATCCAAACTTGGCGCAGCGCGGCTTCGGCGCTGTTGGGGGCGGCTACCTGGGAAAAATGCCAGCCCCAGGAATTAAATACCGCCAAATTAGGCACGCCGTAAAGACCGGTTTCACCTACCAAGAAAACCGTGCTGTTAATTAAAACCAATTGCCCGGCCCGTGGGCTTATGCTTTCGCCTAAAACCTTAGGCTGGCTTTGGGCGGAAAAATGTTTAACGGGCGAAAAGCTCAAATCGGTCGCTTCCGAATTGGCTATGCTAAAAAGCCCGAGCGCGGAGCCGGCCGCCACAACCACCAAAGAAAAAGCCAGGGCCGTGTTGACCTTGGAGGTCAAAACCGACTTAATTATTTCACCAAGATTAAAACCGGCTGTACTGGCGGCTTCCTCTTTAAGCCGCTTTGGGCCTTTTGAGTAAACGTAAGGGTTCATTTTTATTTGTCCCTCCACAGAGCAAAATAGCTAGAACCTGTCTGAAAAACAATTTTGGAACCGAAACTATGCAGTTTCGGCCAAAAGGATTTTTATGATATGTTCTTAATAAACATTATCTAATTTTGGATAATGCTTTTAGCTAAGCTATGCCTGCGGTATTAATTTTTGTTTTTGTTTCAAAAGGTTTTATTAGCGCTATTTTCGCGCTACTAAAACCAAATTTTTAACTTGTTAGATATATTATAGCACATCTAAATAAAATTTGCAAATTAATTCGTAGTGCCGTCCTGTAGTTAACTGATTTATCAGCTGTTACCAAACAGCCCATAAACTTGTCCCGTACCCCGATACGGGATGGGCTAACTACAAAAAGGCAAATAAAAATTCCCCGGCATCGCTATTGCGATGCCGGGGAGCCTAAGCTTCCGACCCTTTTTAGGGGACGGGAAATTTATTTTGGATTAAGAATCGGGAAGTTACGGCTCGACTGACAGCCCTTTCCCAACTACATTATTTTGCTGGACGTACTGGTTAGCCGGAAGCACGGCCAGACCCGACAGAGTCTGGCCGACCAAGCTGGTTCCCAACTTGGTGAGGGCGCCGGTGCCGTAGGCGTAGAGCCACAGCCAGCTTGACGTGCCCTGGGCTTCGCTCGTGATGATGTAAATGCCCAGTTGGCCGGCCGCCATGGATTGGACGTGCGCATCCGGGGAAATACTCAGCCCCGTAAGCAAGGTCCTTTCAACCGTGTCGCCGGTTCGGGTACGCGTTATGGTAGCGAGCGTCCCAAACGGGGTTTGCGCAGGCTTGCCAACCGTAGGAAGGGGCGTACCCGCTAGCAGAACGTAGGTATTCCCATCCGCGCCGGCGACCATGTTAACCGGATTCCGGCCGACAAAGTACTCTTTGCCCATCCTGTAATCAACCCCGCCGAAGGGGTTGTAGGAGGGCTGGAAGACCACATTATAAACCATGTCCAAGCACGCCTCAGCAGGCGTACCCGCGTTCACGACGTTCGCGCAAATGTCCCTGGGGTCATCCTGCATCTTCTGGTTGTAGGACGATCCGTCACCATAAACCGAAACCTTGTATGTTCGGTTTTTGGCGCCGGGTAAGCGCATGGTTATGGAGTTATCGTAGTACCAGCCGTATTCGTTGAAAACGATCGGATCGGCGTCGCTGCGGAAACCATTGGAGATGATCGGCGTCGTCGTCACCTCATACGGGGTCGACTTCCATGCGGTGTCCGCGGACAAGGCGTAGAAGTTGCCGGATGGAGTAGTAAGTATGGTCTGAACTCCAAGCGTGTCCGGAAGGACAACGCGCGATTCGATGGAGTCCTTCGTATTGCAGATCTCCCAAACTTTGCCTTGCACGGCGTTAACCGAGCCCGCGAGAACCCGGTCACCCTGGCAGAACACCTGGGGAACCGTCGGAACCGGGGTGGGGTCGCCTCCGCCGCCCATCACCCTCAGGCTCTGAGAGAAAGCGGGCAGGGAAAACGAAACGAGCAGAAGCAAAACGAGAGTCGCGATTGCGATTGTTCGAATTCTCATCTATATTTTTCCTCAAGAAGTGGTAACGTGATTGGTGAATCCACAACAGCCGAAGCTGCTGCGGAGATTGTGTACAAAACTAAGCAGGAACAGAAACTTTCTCCTTTATTACCGGGAGTTTGGGCACCCCAAAATCAGGGAAACCAAACTCCCGGTAATTTCTTAATCCAAATATCCTCCTAAAGATATTGTAAAAAGAACAAATTAACCCGCCGTCCGCCAGCTGGCGGAGGCAAATCAACCTACTATTATACGCTTTTTTTAGATTATTGTCAAGCCTAATTAAAAGTAATTGGCTTAAATAAGCCACTAAATGTTAATAAAAATTCTAACAGCCCCGGTATCAAGCAAAAAATCCCCTATAAGAATAAAGGATTTGGTCGAACTAGCGTTTAAACCCCAAATTTGTTAATCTTATACAAACTCAAAGGAGGTTTAACATGAGAAAACAACGCAAGTCATTTGATGATGCCGATATAAGAACGATTGTATCGTTGCTTGCAAACACTGACATCCGAATAACACACATCGCTGAGCGTATGAATTGCAGCGTATCCGCTATTACCAATGTTAACAGCCGTCTTGGAGTGAGAAACTACCACCCCGGCAGTCGCACCAGATGGACAGTCGGCCCCGAGTATCTCAAAAACCAAACAGACCGCCGCTAATTTTTAGTTAGCGGCGGTCTAAAAATTTTATTAACTAGAACCTATCCCTCCCCTACTACCCGAAACACTTCTTCCACGTCTGTCATGCCGTCCAAGGCTTTAAGCAGGCCGTCCTGCGACATGCTAAGCATGCCCTGGGACTGGGCCAATTTTTTAAATTCCGCCATGGGGGTTTTTTCGGCAAAAATAAGTTTTTGAATGGCATCGGTATTTTCCAAAACTTCGTACACGCCTACCCTGCCCTGGTAGCCCAAATGGCCGCACTTCTCACAGCCTTCCGAATGGTAGAATTTTAATTCCTTGGGCAGTTTAATACCAACACTTTTTGGCAGCTGTTTTAATATGTAAGTGATTTTTTCTAAAACCATTGGCGAAAGCGCTGCCGGCTTTTTGCAAGACTGGCAAAGCTTCCTTACCAGCCGCTGGGCAATTACCACGCTTAAGGCCGGGGCGACCACAAAAGCCTTAACGCCCATGTTAAGCAAACGGGGTATGGCGCCGGAGGCGTCGTTGGTGTGCAGGGTAGAAAGCACCATGTGTCCGGTTAACGCGGCCTGCATGGCGGTTTCCGCGGTTTCCTGGTCGCGGATTTCGCCGACCATAACTATGTCCGGGTCTTGCCGCAAAATAGCGCGCAGCCCTTTGGCAAAATTAAAATCCACGTTGTGGTCTATGGGCGTCTGCACAATGCCTTCCAGTTTGTATTCCACCGGGTCTTCCAAAGTAATAATTTTTACGCCCGGCTCGTTCATCTCATTTAAAAAAGCGTAAAGCGTAGTGGTCTTGCCCGAGCCGGTGGGCCCGGTAGTGATTATCATGCCGTTGGGTTTTTGCAAAGCGCGCTCCACAACTTCCTGCGCGGACTGACGGAAGCCTAAATCTTTCAATTTTAAACTTACCGCGCCGGTGCCGAGCAAACGCATGACAATTTCCTCGCCGTAGGCGGAAGGCAAACTGGAGACGCGCACGTCCACGGGTTTGCCTAAATAATAAAAAGTAATGCGGCCGTCCTGCGGCACGTTTTCCACGTTGAGTTTTAATTTAGAAAGGATTTTTATGCGCGTAACCAGACTATGCTGTAAGTCTTTGCTAATGTGCAAAATATCCTGGAGCACGCCGTCTATGCGGTAGCGCAGTTTTACAAAGTGCTCTTCCGGCTCCAAATGGATGTCGCTGGATTTTTTGGCAAGGGCCGCGCCGAACATAATTTCCAAAAGGCGCGAGGCATTGAGTTTTTTTTGCTCGCCTTCGGAGGCCACGGATTCCAAAACTTTATTATAATCCTCGGCCTTTTCTATCTTAACGACCTCCTCGGCCGCGGGCTTGGGCCTGACGACTTTGCTGTAAAAAGTCAGCGCCTGGGCCAGGCTCCGTTTGGAAATAAAATAAAGGGTAATCTTATTTTTCTGCGCGGTAAGCTCGGAAAGCTTTTGTTTTAAGAGAGCATGGGTAGGGTTGATGGTGGCAATGCGCAAGTCGCCCAGGTCTTTGTAAAAAGGCACGGCGCCCATTTCTTTGGCTTCGTCCTCGGTAAAAATCCCCAGCACGCTTAAGTCTACCGGAAAATGGTGCAGGTCTATGTAAGGCAAACCCAGAGAGCCGGCCTGCGCCTGGGCCTCGTCTTCCTGCATTTTGCGGTTTAACTCGTCCAGGCTTTTCTGCAGTTCCTGGGGCGTTGATGATAGAAAATGGTCTGACATAAGATTGACAAGAACTAAAAGATTTTCATGCCGGAGGCAGATCCGCCTTTGGTGGAAAATGATTGACAT
>JAHFJJ010000033.1 GCA_023245895.1 Candidatus Doudnabacteria bacterium | reverse complement strand
CTGGTATTTAAATAAAGGAGAACTGAAAGTGGATATCGTCAAAGGCGAATGGATAGATGCCGGTACATTTGAGTCGTTATTTAAAGCGTCTGAGTTAGCCAGGAAGAAAGCAAATGAGTTATCAAGTGCAAAGTAAAAAGTTATCAAGTAGATAAATCTTAGTATTTAATGCTTGATAACCTTAAACTTTTAACTCTTTAAGAATGACCCAAAGAACCCACACTATAATGTATGCTGTTCTAAATGCGCTGGTTACAGTAGGCGTTTTTGAAGGCTTAATTGCCATATTAAATTTAAATCAGCCGGAAATTTTTGCCCAGACCGCATTTTTTGTCGGCTTATTTTTTGTTTTTCAGATTATTTTGCTTTACGATTTGCATTTTAAAGAAAGCGGCAGCTTGAGCCGGGCAAGAAGGCTCCACGAAAGCGTGCCGCACCGAATGCAAAGGAGCTGGAAAATTTTTTCTTCTGCTTTCCAAGACCGGTTACAACACTTGCTGAACTGGAGATATCTGAAGCGATGGTTGAGCTATTTAATTCTTCCGGGGATTATTTATTGGAGCAGTATGGGAATTTTTTACCTGAATTTTGGTTTTCCCAAAATTCAGCAAATTTTTGCGCTACTGTCCAGCATGGCTATTTTTGTAGCCCTTTTTTATATAAAAGAAATTTTTTCCCGCGGTAAATTGGTAGTTGACAAGGATATTTTTGTGGTTTTGTCCGTAGTTAAAATTTATGCTTCGGCCATAGCCTTTGGAGCCAGCTTGGAACTGGTCAGGAGTAATTGCCTTAACCAATGGTATTTAATTTTAGCGGTTTTTTGTTTTACTTTCCTGCTCATTTTCCAAGCGTTGTTTCAGTATGGTTTAATCCAAGCGAAGAATTTAGCCATTACTTTATTCATTGCAACTATAATGGCTTTTATTAGCTATTTAGTTTTGGTTTTTTGGGGGTACAATTATTTTACCGCAGCAGTTTTTTTAACCGCTTGTTATAATTCCATGTGGGGAATTTTTCACCATCAGCTGGACAAAACTTTGACTTTCCAGGCAGCTTTGGAAATTTTAGTGATTAGTTTAATTATTGCCGGTATGCTTTTTGGCGTAACGAATTTTAAGGCCAAGATTCTCGGAGGTTGTGAATACAGACTCGCTTTTAAGTAGTAATCCATAATTTTCAACTCATTTTACAGCCAATACATAAACGCAATTACAATTAAAGAAATCAACAACACCACAAGGTTGTTGATTTTTTTATCTATCGAGACCAATTTTTTTTCTACTTGCCGTTTAATGTCGGAAAGCATCAACAAAAGTAAGGCTAAGCCGCAAACAAAAATTAAATAGCGGTTGGCTTGGAGGCCGGAAAAAGTGTTTGTGCCTTGGTTGCCGACAATGGCTGTTAGGGGAGCAGTGGGTGTAGCCTGTAACTGGGAAACCGGCGCTGGGTTGTGTTCAGGCAGGGCAAAGCCAGGCGTCGGACTTGCCGCAGCTAGCGGCCGGTCTTGCCTAGGTTTAATTATCTCTTTTAGCGGTTGAGTTTCGTCTTTAGGCTGCGTTGGTGTGAGGGGAGTAGGAGAGGGAGCGGGGGACGGTGGAGGTACAGGCTTTGGGGCTGCGGGTTGTGGAGTGGGATTGGCCACTGGCGCGGGAGGCGGATTTGCCGGCTCAACTTTGGTAAAAACAGCCAGAGTCCCAAAAGTATTGGCAATGGCTGAATGGTACTGACCCTGTGAGCTGTTGCCAAAAGCCAAACCCATGCCGTCGTCTTTAAAACCTTGTTGCAAAATATTGTCGCGGTGGCCCGGGCTATTCATCCAGGCAGAGACCAAGCTATCTGTGTCAAAAAATTCTATAGCTAAGTTTTCACCCAACTGTAAATACGGGCTATAGCCTTCGCTAATTATTTTATCCCAAATATAATGCCCGTCAGGATCAATATGCGCAAAATAATGCCGTGCCTGCATATCGTCGGCTTTGCTTTGGGCGGCTGAAGTTAGTTTATTGTTAGTGTTTAAGGTAACCAAATTCCGCAAGGAGCGTTGTTCATTTATTGCACGTAAAATATTATCAGAGGTGAGATCCGATGCCTGGCCTATGTTTTGTGCCGGAAAAAATAGGTAGATAACAATTTTTATTGCAAGAAATAAAACTATTAAAATTCCAAAAGCCTTATGCCTAATTAGGCTTTGATGGTATACTAAAATTCCCTTATTTAGGGGGTATTGTGGCATAAAGTATAATAATATTAGCATTTTTTTCCGGACTTGACAAATTCTTTATTTTATGCTAATATGTTTAGTTAAAGTTTCATTCAAAACTCTATAATACAAATGACCGATGACTCTTCAATAAAAAAATACCCGGTTGCAAGCGGTGAAGTCGCTAAGATGCTGGGTATGCAGCAACCCAATGTAGAGCTGCCCGTGGCTAATACCAGCCACAGTGTGGCTAATTTGCCAATGCAAGAAACCGCGGCCAATGAAGAAAACCATGAAAAACATCAAGAATCCACAGAGCCTGATGCTTTGGAAAATGAACATGGTACAGAGTTGGAAAAGGGCGATGAACAAAAGCCTAACCAATCGTTTTTCTTAAAAGTAGGCAAGGCTATTTTGCCCTATTTGGCAGTTTTTTCCTTAGGTATATTTTTATATTATTTCTTTTTTACCGGTGTAGATTTTGGCGCGCTGCTTAATTCCGCACCAAAAATAAGTACGCCAAAAGAGAGCGCTTTACAGTCGCTTGAAAAACAAAACCTAGCAGGTTATCAAGCCTGGATTAGCCGCTATTATTATTATATTTCTGACAACAAAATTTTGGATCCGGAAGTGGACAACTCCGGCAATGGATTTTCCAATTTCCAAAAATACCTTTTGAAGTTTAACCCCAAGTCTTACGATACTTTAGGCTTGGGCCTTGCTGATAGCCAGGCTGTTTCTGCCGGAATTAACCCGCTAACGGGTTTAAGCTTGACTGAAGCGCAAAAAGCAATCCTCGACAAATATATTGACATGGAAGTGGTTAGCAACCGTCTTGCTTTAGGGCAGCTTGAGCATGAAAGTACTGTCGCGGGCGCTAATATTAATGCAGGCACAACTTCTACAAATGGGCAAACTTCAGTCTACATCATGAATGAAAACACAAACATCCAAACCAGGGGTTTAAATACCACGCCCACCCCCAGTCCTGTTGCGGGAAACACGATAAACAAGCCAGACGTTAGTGTCGGCGTTGATGTAAACACAGAGATTCCCGGACGCCTGGAAATACCGGATTTAAAAATTAACGCGCCTATTATGTGGAGCAAGGCTGCTAAGAATTTTGACGCAGATTTACAATCCGGAGTTATCCATTACCCAGGAACCGCCTTACCAGGCCAAATTGGCACGACTTACATTGCCGGCCACAGTAGCAATTATGTTTGGGCAAAAGGGGCTTATAACCAAGTTTTTACCCAGTTGGGTAGTTTGGCGCAAAATGCTTCCTTTAAAATTACTGTGGTTCAGAAGAACGGCAAAGACGCAATTTTCCATTATGCCGTAACCAGAAGTAAAGAATATTTACCTACAGACCAAGAGCAATTTAAAAATACCGGAAAATCGCTAGTGGCTCTGTCCACTTGTTGGCCAGTCGGCAGTACGGCAAAAAGACTCGTGGTGTTTGGAGAGCTTGTCCGGACTGAAAAATAAGCTTTGATTAAGGAAAAAAGGTATTGACAAAATTAATAAATTGATTATAAAGTAAGATTACTAAATGAAAAAATTTATATACATTTTTAGAACCAAATTAAATCCTTTCATAGCTATTGCGGGGGTGCTTTTGCTTTGTGGCGTTTTGATTATGATCCCCAGGCAGACTGAAATAGCTAAGTCTGAGAATTGTTCCAACGCACCTACGGTCGCCACATTAAATTTTTTTCCGGTAACCTTCAGCAGCACGGCCGGTACAGGCTGTACGGATTTTTCAGTCATTGCTATCCATAATTTGAACAATTCTAACTATGCCCTAACCGACAGCGCCCAGCCAGGTGACGAATTGTATGTCAGAATTTATGTGCACAACGGCGCGCAGCAAGGTTTGGATCCGAATGTTACAACCGCTCGAGGGGTTAATGGTTCGGTTACTATTTCCGGCAACACTATTAATGCGCATGTCGCTTCAGTTAATACTAACTCCCTTGACGACAGTGTCAGCGTTAACATACCCGTTGGTGCTACTTTAGAAATGGTTCCCGGCAGCGGACAATTTTTTGATTATCAAGCCAATCCGATTGCCGGCAGCGATAATATAAATTCTTCAACCACCGGATATTTTGATTTTGGCGATATGGAAGCCTGTTTTGAATTCGCAAAGTTTTATAGACTAAAAGTAAAAGTAGTTGCTCCGCCAGTTGTGCCTTCTGGGAAAATTTCTGCCAGCATTGGGAATATAGTTGCTAACGCTAGCGAGTGCCTGAAGACCGGCTTGGTTACCTGGACAACCCAAAATGTTATCAGCGCTGAAGTTACTGTTGAGAGCCCTGGCGAAGCCCAAGGCGAACACTTTTTTGCAAACTTTACTACCAATGGCAGTAATGCTACTCCTTGGCTCAAGTCAGGGCGTACTTATATTTTTAGGTTATACAATACCTCCAATGGCCAACGAACCAAATTGGCCGAAACTTCAGAAACGGTTCCGTTCTTTGTCTGCAGCACTTTAACCTGTTCGGCCAACGTGACTTCGGCTAATATTAATACTAATGTTATTTTTACTGCTAAGGATGGCCTGGGTCCCTATTCCTGGACGAATGACGGCAACAGCACCATTGGTTCTGGGACTAACTTTAATGTGAGCTTTGCTACACCAGGTACAAAAACCGCCTTTGTCATAGATTTTGATGGCCAATTTGCGCAATGTAGTGTAGTCATTAACCAGCCTATCACCCCAGTTAGCTGTGTGGTTTCCCCAGCCTCTATTGTTGCTGGCCAGCAAGCCACTTTTACTGCCTCCAACGGAAACAATGCCTACTCTTGGACAGTTAATGGCGGCAGTGTAACTTCCTCTAACCAAAAAACATTTTCTTCTACCTTTAATACGGCCGGGACTTTTACCGGTACTGTCACCAGTGCTGGCCAGTCTGCTAGCTGCCAGGTGGTAGTTACAGCCTCGATTGTCCCAGTCATCTGTACAGTTTCCACAAACGCTATTGTCGCTGGCAATCAAATCACATTCACTGCCCAAGATGGCAACGGAGCTTATGCTTGGACAGTTAATGGCGGTTCGGTGACTTCCTCTAACCAAAAAGTTTTTTCTTCTACGTTTAATAATCCAGGCACCTTTACCGCTACAGTTACCAGTGCTGGCCAATCAGACACCTGTCAGATATTAGTAACAGCTCCCATCACCCCGGTTAGCTGTTCAGTTTCCCCAGCTTCTATTGTTGCTGGCCAGAGCGCTACCTTTACAGCCCAAAATGGCAACAACTCCTACTCCTGGACAGTTAATGGGGGATCGGTAACCAGCTCCACCCAAGCCAGCTTTAACTCCACCTTTAATACAGCCGGCACCTTTACCGGTACAGTCACCAGCAACAACCAAACAGCTAGCTGCCAGGTGGTAGTCACCAATCCAGTCTGTGTGACTAACAGTAACTTTGCTCTGAATGCTTCTAGCCCAGTTAAGACCGGCTCTACTTTCTCTACGACTTTAACCTGGAGTTCTACCGGCGCTAACCAAATTACTATCAAACAAGTCAGCCCAGGCTCGGCTACCGAAACCACGCTGACGACTGGTTCAGCTTCAGGCAGCTTTACGGTAACCGGCTTAGCCCAAAATGCTACCTATACCTTTAAAATGTATGATGCCAATCCGACCTGCGGCGGCCTCTTAACTTCCACCCAGGTGGTCACTCCAGTTATCCCGGGTGTGTTAAGCTGTGCAGCCAATGTCAGTTCAGCCAACATCAATGATGTGGTGACCTTTACAGCTACCGGCGGTTCCAGCCCTTATGTGTGGGCCACCTCCAACAACTCCAATGCCGGATCAGGCTCTGTCTTTAATGTCAGCTTTACTTCAGCCGGCAACAAGACCGTTACGGTGACCAGTGGCGATGCCCAGACTGCTACTTGCGGTGTGGTTATTAATGCTCCCATCACCCCGGTTAGCTGTTCAGTTTCCCCAGCTTCTATTGTTGCTGGCCAGAGCGCTACCTTTACAGCCCAAAATGGCAACAACTCCTACTCCTGGACAGTTAATGGGGGATCG
>JAHFJJ010000041.1 GCA_023245895.1 Candidatus Doudnabacteria bacterium | reverse complement strand
CGCTTTCCGTAGCCGTGCAAAAAATGGCTCGCTCAGATCGCGGCTCGTCCGGGGTAATTTTTACTCTTGATACTGAAAGCGGGTTTAAAGATTTGGTTTTAATTAATGCTTCTTGGGGCTTGGGGGAATATGTGGTAAAAGGCGTAGTTACGCCGGACGAATTTAAAGTTTTTAAACCAACTTTGAAAAAGGGCTTTAAATCTATTATTAGCAAGCGCATGGGCAGTAAAGAGAAAAAACTGATTTATGCTCCGGCCGGAACATCAGAACTTACCAAAGAACAACCCGTTGACCCCGTGGATAGGCATACTTTCACTTTGACCGATGAACAAATTTTAAAGTTAGCGAAATGGGCTGTGATCATCGAGGACCATTATGGACGTCCTATGGACATTGAATGGGCATATGATGGCGTCATGAAAGAGCTGTTTGTAGTCCAAGCCAGGCCGGAAACCGTGCAAGCCAGAAAAGACGTAAATGTTTTAGAAGAATTTGTCATGGAAGAAAAAGGCAAAGTTATTGCCCAAGGCGCGGCAGTGGGCGCAAAAATTGGCCAAGGGTTTGCCCGCTATATTAAAGATGCCAGCCAACTTTCAGACTTTAAAAAGGGCGAAGTTTTGGTCACGGAAATTACAGACCCGGACTGGGAGCCGATAATGAAAATTGCATCTGCGATTGTCACCAACGCAGGTGGACGCACAAGTCACGCCGCAATTGTCTCGCGCGAGCTGGGCATTCCTGCGGTTGTAGGGACGGCGAACGCGACAGAGGTAATAAAAGACGGGATGAAAATAACAGTTTCTTGCGCTGAGGGAGAAACCGGGAAAGTTTACGAAGGCCTATTGAAATTCAAGGTCAACAAAACCGACCTGACGGACTTTCAGCCGCCAAAAACTGATATTAAGATGATTGCGGCAGACCCGGAGTTAGCTTTTAACTATTCCTTTTTGCCTAACAAAGGCGTGGGCTTAGCGCGCGTGGAATTTGTTATTTCTAACTTTATAAAAATCCACCCTAACGCGCTTATAAATTACCATCAGCTTACGGACTTGGAGGTTAAGCGCCAGATAGACGAACTTACAGTTGGCTACACAGATAAAGTAAAATATTATGAAGACAAGTTTGCTTACGGCGTTGCCCAGTTGGCATCGGCCTTTTATCCTTACGATGTGCTTTTAAGGTTTAGCGATTTTAAGAGCAACGAATATGCCGGGTTAATTGGCGGGAAATTGTATGAACCTATAGAAGAAAACCCTATGATGGGCTGGAGAGGAGCCAGCCGTTATTATGATCCTAACTTTGAGAAAGCTTTTGCATTGGAAGTCCAAGCTGTAAAAAGAATTCGCGAGGAAATGGGTTTGTGGAATTTAAGTGTTATGGTGCCGTTTTGCCGAACACCCGAGGAAGGCAAACGAGTTGTGGCTATTTTAGATGAACACGGATTGAAACGGATAGACGCTGAAGATCGTAAAAAGAAAAAGAACGGCGACCTGGTTGAAGGCGTGGAAATTTGGGTGATGGCTGAAATCCCTTCTAACATTTTGCAGGTGGACGAGTTTGCGGAAATTTTTGATGGTTTTTCAATCGGCTCAAATGATTTAACTCAACTTACACTTGGATTAGATCGCGACAGTAAACTCATTGCCCATATTGGCAACGAGCGCAACAAATCTGTGCAAAAATTAATTAGTATGCTTATTCCCGCTGCCCATGCCAAAGGTTTGAAAGTCGGCATTTGCGGCCAAGGTCCTAGTGACTTCCCAGACTTTGGCGAATTTTTGGTAGGGTTGGGAATTGATTCTATATCGTTAAACCCCGACACGGTACTTAAAGCGAGTATAAATATAAAAGCGGTGGAAGATAAGCTGGGGAAATAGGTTTATCTATAAATATAACAAAAGACTCACCCCGCCGTTGGCGGGGTGAGTCTTTTTAACAATCAGATTAAAATACTACAGCCAATTAATTTCCAACCGTAAAGTACACGCCGTCAGGTATGACTATATAAACCGGTTGCCCTTGGTAACCTGTGACTGTCCCAAAACCCTCGGCTTCCAGGTAATACGTTTTCCCCGCAGGCACAACTGGCGTATTGCTTGAATCTGTGGCCG
>JAHFJJ010000032.1 GCA_023245895.1 Candidatus Doudnabacteria bacterium | reverse complement strand
CTCTTAATGCGATTTTAATTCTGTCTCGTTTCATTTGCTTTGCCCAAAATACAAAAAGAATTTTTGCTTAAAAATAGTTTGTGCTAAAATGGATAAACCAAAGAAGTAAAGGAAGTCAAAATATATGGAACAAAAATTCTTTTTGTATGCCCGCAAGTCCACAGATGTTGAGGATAAACAAGTCCGGTCTATTGAGGATCAGATTACAGAATTGCGCGCTTTTGCTAAAACTGAAGGACTTAACATAATTGAAGAACTTGTGGAAAAACAGTCGGCCAAAATTCCAGGCAGACCGATTTTCAACGCAATGGTGGAGAGAATAGAGCGGGGAGAAGCTAATGGAATTTTGGCCTGGCATCCCGACAGATTGGCGCGCAATTCTGTTGACGGCGGAAAAATTATCTATCTTGTGGACTGCGGGCAACTCTCTGCACTAAAATTTCCTACCTTTTGGTTTGAGAGCACACCACAAGGAAAATTTATGCTCAATATAGCTTTTGGGCAAAGCAAATATTATGTTGACTCCCTGTCTGAAAATACCAAAAGAGGTTTGCGCCAAAAAGTTAGGCGAGGAGAATACCCAGGCCTTGCACCTATTGGTTATATAAACGACGTAAGGACTAAAAGTGTTGTGGTAGACAGAAAAAAGTCTGTTACTATTCGCAAAGCCTTTGAACTTTACGCTCAAAACAATTCCCGCTGTGAAGACATTTCCAACTTTTTGGCGCAGCAAGGTATTTTCAGCAGTGGAGGCAAACCTTTGAAACGAGACAGAATTTCTTTTATCCTTTCCAATCCGTTCTATGTTGGTTTGTTCAGGTATGGCGGCGAAGTCCACGAGGGCAAGCACCAGCCAGTAGTTTCAAAGAAAATTTTTGACAAGGTTCAAGAAGTTTTACAGCAAAGAGGAAAACCCAAAACTAAAGGCAAAGTTGTAAAACCATTTGTTGGTCTTTTAAGCTGTGGCGAATGTGGGCGAAGCATTACTGCCGAAATTCAAAAAGGTCATACTTATTACCGCTGTACAAAAAAGAACATCAAATGTGAACAGCCCTACATTCGCCAAGAAGTTTTAGACCAACAAATTTCCTCTCTGCTAGAAAAATTTTCTTTGAAACAGGATTGGGCGGACGAGCTTTTGCAAATGTTAAACAAAGAAAAAGCAGAGACCGCCCAATTCTCGGCCGCTTTTGTTCAAGAAACGCAGAACACTCTTAAAACGCTAAATATCAAGCTCCAACGACTTTTAGACGGCTACCTTGAACAAATTATCGAGCAGGAAGTTTACCGAACAGAAAAAGCTAAATTACTTTCAGAAAAAAAGTCGCTGGAAGAACAAATCACAAGGTTTGAACAAAAGCGGACTGGCTGGCTCGAACCATTCGAAGAATGGATAAAAGAGGCAAGAAGCTTGCCTAAAATCGGACAAGAAGACAACCTTTTTGAGAAAAAGGTTGCTGCCGAACATTTGTTCGGCTCGAACCTCATTCTGTCGGAAAAAGAGGCGCGCGATAGCGCGCCGAATTCCCTTGCGGCGGCGGGGGAAAGTCAATGGGCGGCACTTCGTGCCGCCCATCAAATGGCTCTAAAAAAGCCTTCTAGTTTTGTTGTGGTGGGATGGGAGGGGATCGAACCTGCAACATGTGCCTTAAAAACTCAGTAAACCAGATAAAGTAAAAGTCTGTTGAGACTTGTTATAATCTAAGTTTTTAAACAGCTTACAATAACATCTTATACCAACTCCCGAAAATTGTCAAGCGTTAATTCTCACCAACTCCAGAAAATTTTAAAGTCTATCTGATCTTCTTGGTGTGGCCTGTTAATTCTTTGTCTGCCTGCTTTAAAGCTTTGGGAGTAGGTAATAAATCGTATTTATCCTTGTCACGCTTGTAGATTTCCTCAACAGTTGATGGGTGCATTGGCCTGTATTCTGAGCCTAAGAGGGTGGGCATTAATTCCCCTAAAACCTTGTATTTATAAGTTTGGGGGTCTAGCTTTCTTAGTATCACAATTGCCTTGTTCCTAATTTCCTTAGGGTAGTTCATAAATCCATTATACCTCAAATCCCGAATAGTGCAAGTTTGATAAATAGGTAGTTCTTAGCCAACTCCCTGTAGGGCTGGCTGTAGGTCTAAAACCCCCGGTTTATTAAGGGTGCTGTGGTTTCTGGCATTCATATAGCAGTTGTCGCAATAGCCTCTGGCCAGGTGAGGCCGCCGGGTTTGTCCACACTCTACACATTTGTCATGGCTCTTGGCCCAAGGGACAACGCCCATGTTAAAGGTAAAGGTTTCGGCGTGGCCGTAATTCATTTTAGTGTTAACCATCTCCTTAAGCATGATCTGATCTACGCCTACGTATCTTTCCGTAATTTGTACCGAGGAATGCCCAAGCAGCGCCTGTAAGAATCTAATGTCTACACCGTTTCCATGCAGCAGCGTGGCAAAAGTCCTTCTTAGGGCATGGGGCCTTATTGTAATGCCAATGGTTTTTGAGATGCGCCTCATTGTCTTTCGGACGTCGTCAGGAGCGAGGCGATCTAGTTCATACCCAGCATGGTGTATTACAAATAATGCCGGATGGGTGTCTGTCCGCTGGCTCAGGTATCTCTTCATCCACCCTAACGACCACGGCCTGAAAAATACTTTTCTTTTTTTACTGCCCTTCCCGATAATATAAGCGCTTCCATCATCGTAGTCTATGCTGGTGCGGTCCAAGGAAAGTAATTCCGAAATACGCATTCCGCTATCCAAGAAGCCGGCCACAACCGCCATTAAGCGAATGCCGTGAATCGTCGAAGTTTGAATCGCGGCGATAATTTTCTCCACTTGAGTGACGCCATAAAATTCTACTTCCCTACGTTCTTTTTTAGGAAGCTTTACTTTCTCCGGTCTTAAAACTTCTATCTCTCTTTCTTCATTGCAGTATCGGAGAATTGCGCGCAGTAGACTTAAAATTTTATGCAGATAGCTGAGCGTGCATTTGCGTTCTATGATAGATTTTCTTAGAAGCATTATATCGTTGCTATCCAAGGCCTCTACGGCTTTGTTGCCGATCACTTTACTGATTAAGCCAATGCCACGCCCATAACTTATTAATGTGGATTTGGCCACCGGAGTATCTTTGCCAAATTGGCAATACACCAAAAAGTCTTTGGCTATATCTTTAAAATTGTGTTGAGTCTGAGAAGTGTCCATATACCACAAAACCTCGCCGTAGAGACAAATCAACGGGAGGTTTTGAGTACGTTCCTTTGCCTGCCTTGCGGCGGGTAAAGACGTGGTTAGTCCTTAAAAAAATCTTTTAAGGCCTATAAAAGCCATGAAGCTCTTACTGCCACCATTATACTACAAAGCCGTCGTTTGTCTCAACCCTTTTGGGGTGACCCTTGCGGGCAACGGAATTATAATTTTGAGTTTTAAATGCTGCTGAAAATTGCGTTTTCACCTAACACTAGACCGCTTTTTGGTACCAGTCAAATTTGGGGGAGTGCATAACTTAAATACCGCCACCGCTTTCGACCGCCAGCTTGGTTGGTATTTCCTTTTTGTTTCTGGGCGAAGTATATACCATAGAGGTCAAAATTTTAATGAATTTAAGGTAAAATATTTTCAAAGTTTTTGCTTATTTAAGCCCGATAAAATTGAGTAAAAGTCTCTTTCGTGTTAAAATTTAAGTAAGTTATTTTACTCTATGAAAGTTTTACTCGTTGAGGATGATGAAACTATAGCCAGTGTAATTAAAGCCGGTTTGGAAACCGAGGTTTTTGCGGTGGATCATGCGGCCGACGGCGAGTGCGGGTCTTCAATGGCCCGGACTAATGACTATGACGTAATTATTTTAGATTTATCCTTGCCTAAGAAAAGCGGGCAGGAGGTTTTGGCTGATATCCGCAACAAGGGCAAGCATGTCCCCGTAATAGTTTTGTCCGTAGAATCGGAAACAGATTTAAAAGTAAAGCTGCTGGATGCTGGCGCCGATGATTATTTAAACAAGCCTTTTTCTTTCAAGGAGCTAATGGCAAGAATTCGCGCAGTCCTTCGTCGGCCGAAAAAAGTTGAGGGCGAAACTTTGCTTGTCGACGACTTAAAGCTCAGTACTAAGAGTCACGTGGTGGAGCGTGGCAACAAGTTGGTTTATCTGACCCGAAAAGAATTTATGTTGCTGGAATTTTTAATGAGAAACCAAGGCGACGTTATGTCTCGCGGAATGCTGAATGAGCATGTCTGGGATAATGAAGCTGATCCTTTTTCTAAAACCATAGAATCCCATATTCTTAGCTTGAGGAGGAAGCTTAATACAAACGGCAAGAAAAGGTTAATAGAAACATTACCCGGAAGGGGTTATAAAATATAAGCTCGAGCAAAAAAGCTCCGGTCGCATTATTTGCGTGACCGGAGCTTTTTGTATGTACGTGTCTTAAGCGAGCTGTGGTTCTGGCGCTTTCCGTAAAACTTGGCTGTACTGCCAGCCTCCGATTAGCCCAAAACCTACCAGCAGGGCAATTGCCACCAAGCTGGCGGTAAAACCGGCTGTAAGCCAGCAAATAGCCATAGCCGCTTGGCAGGCAACGGCTACACGCGAGGCCATATTGGGTTCTTTGATAGGATTCTTGGTAAGCTGGCTGTAGCCCACTATTCCGGCAATTCCTAGTTCTCTTGCTGTGGCAATTAGGTAAAATCTTACCGGCAGGTCGGTAAAGAATACCATGGCGATTAAAACAGCCTGCACAACCAGCCGGTCTCCGATTACGTCCGCTACCCGCCGTATCCGTCCCAGCCTATAGTTATCGGCGAGCGATGACGCCCGGAACATCACCCCGTCGAATATGTCTGCCACAACGATGATAAAGATTCCTACCGCCGCTGTTTTTGAGGAATTGGTTGCCACCAAGTACACCACTGCAATTCCGAAGATTGGTTTTACCATGGTCAGCACGAAGCCGAACCACCCCGTTATTTTTCCGTACTTATTTTCCATAATGCCTCCTGTTTTTGGATGCCCTGATAATTTTGAAGTTTGGCCGCGGGCAAGGCATCTTGCCCGCGGCTTTGAGCATTCTTCAGTCTATGTCAAAGAATGCCCAGTGACGCTGGTGCTTTGAGGGAGGCTTGGAGGGCGTACACGCCATCCTAAGCGCTTCCCAAATCAACAGCAATATTACTTTCATGTTTTGCCTCCTCTCTTGTTGGTTTGTTAATAACTTTTAAAAAAGTCTTTCATTTTAGTGCTTTCTTCCAAGGCTTGGCGCGATGCCGTTTCGGGCTTGGCCAATAGCTGTAAAAGTCCCGCTGAGTTTTCAATCGCTGTTATCCTATTTAAAGCCATCCTTGCTAATCTTGTATGTTTAAAAATATCATTTGCCGTTTCCGGAATTACCAGTCTCCAAAATAACCGCTGCAATTTTTGTTCTTCCCGCCCAAGATCAGCAGGGAATTTATTATATTTTTTTAAAATTAATCCGCCGACGCTGTTGATTCTTCCCGCCCGCAGGTCATCAAGCCAATCATGCGCATCGTCATTCATCTGCCGGGCAATAAGGTAGTGGGTGAAAAATAAAAGTAAATTTTTAACTTCTTTTGACCCGGCTTTGTACCCGGCCAGCATCATAATGGCAATAGGTCCCAGGGCATGCCCCAAGCTTTTATCGGCCAGCTGTTGAAAGTTTTTAAAATCAGGCCTGTTGCCAGCAACTGCCTTGCAGTGCCTGCTCTCCCATGCATTGGCTGCGTCTATGTTGTCGAGAATCTTTTTTACAACGGCAAAATCCTTGTTGTCCTTAAGCAACGCGGCATAAGTAGCACTGACTTCTCTTAGGCCGGTGTTGGCCGCGGGTAAAAAATTTAAATTCCCTTCGCCGTCGTAAAAATCATCATAAATTGTATAACTGATCCATCCGTATAAATTGGCGTTTCCTAAGTTCAGTATTTGCTCGTCTGTTACCGACTTTCCCTGCGCCCCCATTGCCTGCCTGAACCAAAAAGGCAATAGGGCTATTTCTATTCCATTATTTCTTTCTAGAGTTTTATTTAACGACTCAAGGGCAAAGATCGATACATCCGGAGCAAGCGAAGCGAATTTATTCCTAACTTGCCTAATGATTGCTTTATGGATTTTAGTTTCCTGAGTGCTTAAAACCTTTATATCTGCCTGTTTAACAGGGGTTTTTTGCAAATGCTGGTATTTGCTCAAAGCTTCCAAACAAAAAGCTGTAGTAAGGCTCGCCGAACCGGCATAGTATTTTTTGCCCTTTTGAGCCGGGTCAAAACAAAAAGCGCACGCCGGCCAGTGCTTGCCGTTAAAGGTTTTATTAATATAGTCTACGCATCTGTTTAATCCTTTTTTATTTTCATAACCTAAATTAATCAGCGCGGAAACGGCCAAAGCGGTTTTGAGGGGATTGCCCCAAGAATTATCAGCGAGCTGTACATTAAGCAACTGCCGGATCAATGTGTTTTTATGCTTGCCTTTATAGCAGCGGGAAAGAAAATAAATAATTGGAAAAATATCGGGATAGT
>JAHFJJ010000018.1 GCA_023245895.1 Candidatus Doudnabacteria bacterium | reverse complement strand
AGAATGGAACGAAGAAATTTCAAATGACAAATTTCAAATATCAAATGAAATCAAAAATCCAAATTTAAAACCGATCCTGTATCAGGAAATTGGCTTAGATAAGCCCTGGCAGGAGTACAATTTGGACCATGAACTTACAGATAAAGGTTTAGAACGGTTTGCCGCGGATTGGAACGGTTTGATTGGGTAAAAATAATACTAACAAGGGGAATCCTTGCGTTGCGCAAGGATTCCCCTTGTTTTGAGTTATATGCCTAAAAGTGGTAGAATAGAGCCTGGTATTTTATTCGGGCTGTAGTATACCGGTAGTACGTCTGCTTTGGGAGCAGATAGACTGGGTTCGATTCCCAGCAGCCCGACCACGGGTCAATCATTCCTCACGTCGTTCAGTATAAAATCACTTAGCACACCTTTGGGGATTTTATACTTCACTTTGTTCGGAATGCTGCCCCTTATCCCAAATTTTCCAAATAAGTTGCGTAGATGAGAATTTGGCAGCCCTAAAGCGGTATCGGAATAAATATTGACAAAGTTTAAAGGTTATTTTATAATACATTGGTAACTATGATTTTTACCTTTATTGAAAGCAAAACTTCAGTTTTATCCACCCCTTTGTTTAAAAAGTCAGGGAAAGTTCACAAGCTATTTTAGGCCTTAAATAAGGCAAAAATTGTGATATTTCCTTGGCTTTTTGCATATTCTAAAGCAAATAAGCCGACAAAGGCAAAATCTTGTAACACTTACTAAAGTGAGCCGTCTTGCCTGTGTATAAGCAAAACCAGCCCCTGGGCTGGAATTGCTTGTTTATCTTTAGTTATTGCCCTATATATAGGCCAGCTAGATAGGTTCATGTCCCTTAAAAAGTGGGGGCGCGAACTACGGTCGATTGTTTAGCGTTAAAGTCTGTATAAAGGTCCCAGTAATCACTTACTTTTTAGTTTAAGTTTTTGGTGATCTCTAGAGCTCCAAAAGCCAAAAGCCAAAAGGGGAGTGTCCTCATTCGATTTTATGTCGAAAGGGGAAAAACAATTAATTAAATTTTTTAGGCCCAAAATATTGATTGTCTCAATTGAATAATCAATCTTGCCTAAAAAGGAGTATTATTTAAAATGCAAAATTCTGTCGCAAAGAAAATCTTTGCTGTAGGATCCGCGGTCGCTATGACTTTGTCATTGGCAGTTCCGTTTGCGGCTAACGCCGCGGCGCACATTGCCGGTAGCAACGTCTCCAGCTCTGACGGTACTGTCTGGTTTATTACATCCAGCAACACCCGCCGCGCCTACACTTCCGCCGGCGCGTTCCTTTCCTATGGCTTCAATGCCTGGAGCCAGGTAGTTCCTGCCAGCGCGGAAGACCTCGCTTTGCCGGTTGATTCCATGGGCTTTATCCCGCCCGCGGACGGAACCGTCTTCTGCGCCACTACAACAAAAGCTAGTGACGTAAAAGGCGAATGTTCCTTAGTCACGGCAGGCACTAAAGCCGCCTTTACCAGCGCTGCTGTGTTTACCGGCCTTGGCTTCTCTTTTAGCAGGGCTCAATATGGAGATTCCTCCTTCTTGAACAAATCTGCCAACGTAGACAACACCACTTCCGCCCACAGAACAGGCGTTCTCGTTAACAATAACGGGACTGTCCAGTTAGTAGGCGCTAATGGTTTGTTGGGCATTCCGGACATGGTCACCTTTAATTCTTGGGGCTATTCCTTTAACAATGTTGTCGCGGCCAACGCCGCTGACAAGGCCATGACCCAGACCGGCGTTATGACTCCCCGCACCGCGGGCATGCTTAACCCGTCCTGGAACGCCAGCCCGTCCCCGAGCCCGACCCCCACTCCGGGAGTCATTAGCGGTTCGGTTTCAGCCAGCTTGTCTTCTGACACCCCGGCTAGCGGGACCATTGCGGTTACCAGCTCCAGCACTTTAACCAGCGTTGTTACTTTAGGTAAATTTACCTTCAGCGGCAGCGGTACTGTTACTCAAGTGATGGTTAAGAGAATTGGCGTTTCCCCAGACACCATTATTACCAATGCCTACCTTTACGACGGCGGTACGCGCTTAACTGACGCGGCTTCTGTCGGCGGTAGCAGTACTATTACCTTCCAAAATCCGAACGGCTTGTTTACCGTAAACGGCAGCAAGAATGTTTCGGTGGTAGTTGAAGTTGTCGGCAATGCCGGCGCCGGCCAGACTGTCGGCGTCCAGTTGGTTTCCTATACGGTTGCCAACGGCAGCCCCATGACCGCTTCAATTTCCGGTAACATCTTTACCACTTCAACAGCAACTGACCTGGCTTACAGCACCTTTGGTTCTGTAACTCCGACCGGCGGTAGCTTTGACCCGGCTAAGGACATAGAAGTCTTCCATAGCAGTGTTACTGTCAACCAACGCGATATGACCATGTCGCGCTTAATTATGCGCAACATCGGTTCCGTCCAGATGGCTGACATTAACAACTTCCGCTTAAAGATTGACGGCACCCAGGTTGCCCAAACCCAGAGTATGGACGGTAGCGGCTATGTTTACTTTAACTTTAGCCCGGTAACCTTGAAGTCCGGCACCCGCGTCTTCAGCGTTTTGGCTGACATAATTGCAGGTTCATCCCGCAACTTCCAGTACCAAATCCGCAACAAGGCCGATGTTGACTTCATGGACACCCAGTACAATACCTCTGTAGCCCCTTCTAACACCTTCCCGGTAGGTTCTGCCTCCAGCAACAGCATCAACTCCGGAAGCATTACCTTCCAGAAGACCACGGACTCCCCGACAGGCAACGTAACTGACGGTAGCAGCAACGTAACACTTGCTAAATACACAGTTACCGCCTACGGTGAAGCCATGAAGGTTGAAACCTTGACTATTGCCGCTACTTCTAGCGACAACACTGTCGGTTCCTTGCGCAATGGCCGTATCTTGATAAATGGCACCCAATATGGTTCAACGGCAACTTTGAACTCCAGCGGCTTCTCCAGCACTACCGGTGGTAGCACCTATTCCGCCGGCGGCACACAGTACACTTTGAACTATACCCTCCAGCCTGGAGTTCCCGTAACTTTGGAAATCCACGCTGACTTGTTTGACAATGACGGCGTTAACCAACTTGGCAACAACGATACAGTTACCGCAGTCATTGAGGCCGGTTCCTCCAATGTCCAAAGGTTAGTTTCTTTGGGCTACACCAACGGCCCGTCTGCTTACGTTCTAGGCAACAACATTACCGACGTAACCGGCTCCGTGACATTCAGCAGGAATGCCACCTATGCCAACCAGACGATTCCTTTGCCTCAAACCGGCTACAAGTTGGCTTCGTTCAACTTGGTCGGCAGCAGTTCTGAAGATGTTAACATCAACAGCATTGCCGTAGACCTTGGCAACTCTTCGACCAGCTTGGTTAACCTGACCGATGTAACTCTTAAAGTTAACGGCAGCGTATTCGGAACAATTAAAGGCACATTAGCTACGGGCACAGCTTCTTCCACCTATTCAGGCAACTTTAAGTTGGATAAGAACGCCACGGTGCCTGTAGAAGTATATGCCAGCATTCCGACGCCGACCCTGACTTACAACAACGATACCTTTAATGCCGATGTTTCCATTAGCGGTACGACAGCTAATTCTTCCGCTGCCGTAAGCTCAACCGCTAACGGCCAAACCATTAGCGTGGGCAGCGCCACCATTTTGGCAGCCCAGGATCCGGTCAGCCCGGTCGCGGCTATTGTAGCCGGCAACCAGACCAAGACGGCCGCGGCCTTTAAGTTCACCACAGCCAACGACGCCTTTACCATCAATGAGTTGACTTTGTCCGTCTTTGACGCGACCAACGTTACCACCATTCGGGTAAAAGACGGCACTAATACTGTGGCAACCCAGGCTGGCGCCGCTTCCTCAACTTTAAGCAACCTAAGCATCCCAATCGCGGCCAACTCCACCAAGGTTTTGACCGTTGAATTGGACCTAGGCAACACAGGGTTTGGAGCAGGTACTTCCGGAGCCAATGTCAAGATTACCTTGCATGGCTTTAAGTACACTCCATCCTCCAGCGGAGCTTTGACTACTGCCACTTCCACGCAAGGCACCGGCTCGGTTGGCAACAACACCTATGTCTTCAAAGCTATCCCGACTATTACTAACCTGACTTTGCCGAGTACTGCACTGGTATCCGGTGTTAACACCTTGGCTAAGTTCTCGATTAGTTCAGGCGGTAGTGGCGCTATTGGTTGGACTCACTTTGTCTTCAACTACGCCACTTCCAACCTAATTACTCTGGCTAGCCCGCAGATTTGGGACTCTGACGCGCAGACCCAGATTACCGCCAGCTCCAGCGTAAATGTTGGAACCAAACAGATTGTGGTTGACACCGCTACGGAACAGCAAGTCAGCGGCGCCAAGAACTACGTCTTGAAGGCCACTGTTGGCGGCCCAGCTTTAGTTAGTGGCGACTACGTCAGCACGAGCATTCCAATGCCGTCTACTTCCAGCACTCCGATTAGCGCTACAACCGCTACCGGAACCGTGCCGGAACTTTCCCTGTCGTTCCTATGGTCGGATTTGTCGGCTCAAAGCCACAGCTTCACCACCTACGACTGGAATAACGACTACTTAGTAAAGAATCTGCCTACAGATTCTCAAACTCTGACCAAGTAGTTTGTAGTTAGGAGCGTTTCCTAAAAACGTATAATAATTTAGGCTATCCCGCCCTTTCTTTGGAAAGGGCGGGATTTGTTTGTATAGGTAAGCTTTAGCTTGAAGGCTCTGTTGCCGAATGTCATTTTGCTTCAAAAAGCTCATTCGGCAAGAGGCCCTTGAAAGTCGGCAGGAATTTTAGTATAGTTACTTTATGCGTAAAAATATTTTAGCTTCTATTTTAATTTTTTTAGCTCTTGGCGCTGTTTTGGGCGTGGAGCAGTATAAGAAGAACCAGAAGCCAAACGATGGCCAAGCTCAGGTTTTGGCAGATGTTGACAGGCATTTGCCTGCTGGCCAGCAGAAAATTTATACCGACAAAATTGCCAAAGCTAAGGACTATTTAAACTCTCTTAATCGCAAGCAGGCTAATTATCAGGACGAACAGTTTAATGCTTATGTTTATATTGGCCAGCAATATTTTGGATTGGGCAAGCTTGGGCAAGCCAAGGAATATTTTGACAAAGCTTTGTCGTTAAGGCCCAAAGATGAGCAGGCCGTAGTAGGCTTGGTTAACGTTTTTCAGGAGGTGGGTAGAGTAAGCGCGGCTTTGGAACTGCTTAAAAATGCCCTGGACATAAACCCAAAAAATTACGCCCTCTGGCTTCGTTATATTGAGCTACGCGAAAACTCCGGCGCTGCGATTCAAGAGGTAGACCAGCTTTACCAACAAGCTTTGGACAAGACGGAAAATTATACCGATATAGTTACCAAATACGCTGAATTCCAGGAGCGGCAGGGCAACCTAAATGCGGCTATAAAATTGTGGCAGCAGGCCGCTGTCCAGTATCCTCAAAGCGCTGCTTTGTACCAGTCGGAAATCCGGCGTTTAGAGCAGCTCCAAAAGTAAGTGGCGCAATTTTTTGCGTCTGTTGATAAGTTTTTTGACAACTTTTTTTAAAAGTGGTTTAATATAAGTAATTAAATTTGGGGGATGTAAATTAATTTTCCCATTTTAAGCCAACATTGAAATAAAAATAAATTTAAATAACTCGACCGATGTTGTTGGCATTGGTGGAGAAAAGGAAAAGAAAATGCTAAAAAGCACTTTTTTAAAAAGACTTAAGCTTGCCTTGAGTTCTTTTGGCATAACCTGGCTGCTCGCCATGGCTTTGCCAGCGCTTGCCGCCCTTACGCTTGCCGCCACAAGCGTGGTTAGCGACGGGGCTTTAACCTTAACCGGCGTCGCGGCTTCTACATGGGATGTCGGCGGATTGTTATCGCTCCAAACTGCCACCAACGGCGCCATTACGACCGGCACCGGCCTTTTGACCACGGGCGGAGCCTTAACTGTAACCTCCACCACAACTTCGGCGACTTACGCCACGGCCAGCGTTGGCTCAAGCTCCTCTTCCCCTGCGGCTTTGAGCTCTGCTTCGGCTGGACACATTGTAATAGCCGCCGGCCAAACGACAGTCAATGCTTCGACCACGGCTGTTACCGCCAACAGTTCCATATTCGTTACTGTTGAACAGGTGACCCCCATAGCCGGCACCACCTGTTACACGACTTTTATTCCGACCTCCACGCCCGTAGTTTCCGGACTTACGGTCAGCGGCGCCAACAGCGGCTTCCAGGTCAAAGTGGCCAACGCGCCAACCGGAACCCCTTTGTGCTTAGCTTTTAGGATTTTAAATTAATCGCGGTTTAATTCTTAAATCGATTAAGAAAGGAATTAAATCATGATAAAACTTAAAAATTTTTTTGCTGCCGCGGCTGTTTTGGGACTGGCTTTATCCGTCCCTGCGTCGGCTTTAGCAGCTGATTTGAATTACAATGCCAATACGACTCTTTCCCTGACTTCCCCGGCTATAACTTTAACTATCCTTTCAGGTTCTAAAGCTACTTCAATAGTTGTTAACGCGGGTAGTTTTGTCGTAGTTGTTCCGGCTTCAAGCACATTTACTGTAACTTCCGCCTCTCGGGATTTAAGTGCAGGCGGCACCAGCAACAGCGCAACTAGCTTAACCTGTAGTGGTGGCGTTGCCCAATTGGCTATTACTACTGGAACTTCGGCTGAAACGGCTACAGTAAATATTCTTTCCGGGCAATGCTCTTCGTCAGGCGGCGGTTCTCCAAGCCCAAGCCCGGCTCCCGCGCCAAGTCCATCTCCGGCCCCGGCCCCGGCTCCCGCGCCCGCTGCTTCTAATCCCTCTCCAACTCCGCCCCCACCGGCCCCGGTTCCGCCAGTAGTTATTACGCTTCCTACATCCAGCACAGACGGAGACACAGTCAAGTTGGCCGGCAATCCGACAATTTATTTGGTAAAGCCCGACGGGTTGCATCCTTTTGACAGTTGGCAAAGTTACCTTAATTACAAAAACCAGTCAACCAAGCCGCTACTGACAGTTGCTAACGGCAGTTATACAGTTAGTCAGATTGTCGCCAAAAACCTCTTAAACCAGGGTCAGGCTATTGCTTCCGGTTTTGCCCAAAGTTTGCAGTTAGGCATGGCCAAAGGACAGCCGATTATGGGATTACAGCAGTTCCTTAACAGCCACGGCTTTATTTTGACCCAAAGCGGACCGGGATCGCCCGGCAATGAGACCCAGCTTTTTGGGGCCAACACCCGAAAGGCCTTGACGAAATTCCAAAACAGCGTGGGCCTAAAAGCCACCGGTAAACTCGATGCCCCAACCCTGAATTATTTAAAAAATAAGGGTTACTAGGCTTGAGTTATAAATTTTAAGAAGGCTTTTTGCTTTTACAGAAAGCCTTCTTTATATTTAAGCCGGTCTTTGCTATAATGGGTCTGTTGCCGAATGTCATTTTTGCCCAAATAGCCGATATCTATGAAAAAGCCGATTTTTTATATTTTTTTAGCCTTGGTCTGCCTAAGCCTGCTTACGCCTTTTTTGGTGTTTAAGGACTTGCTTTTCCCTTACATTACCAGCAAAGCTTTTTATTTCCGCATTTGCATTGAACTGGCCCTGCCATTTTATATATATATCCTGCTGGCCGATAAATCCCTTAGGCCCAAGCTCAAAAATCCCTTAAACATCGCGGCGGCCGCTTTTTTGGTAATTAACATTGCCGCGGCTTTTTTGGGGGTTAACCCGCCCCGGAGTCTTTGGGGGAACTTTGAGCGTATGGGCGGGGTTTATTATTTGGCCCATTTGACGGTGCTGTATTTTTACGTTCAAGCCATAGGCCAGGCAGGCAGCGTCTATTTAAAGCGTTTTTTACAAGCTTTTATTTTAGCCGCAGTTCTTGTTACCCTAAACGGGCTTTCCGGCTGGATTGGCGGGCCTACGCTTGTCCAGGATCCTTCTTTGCCCATACGGGTTTCTTCCACTTTTGGCAACCCAATTTTTTTTCCAAGCTTTCTTATTGTGCCAATGTTTTTTGCCTTTTATTTTGGGCTGAACGAAGAAAGCAAAGCCCGGAAAGCCGTTTATTTTATTGCCGCGTTTTTACAGTTGTTAGGCATTTACTCCTCGGCGACCAGAGGGGCGATGGTGGGGCTTTTAATTGGCCTCTTTACGGCTGTCGTTTTATATACTGTCTTAAACAAAAATCCTAAGCTTAAGCGCTACGGCCTAATTGCCGCGGCTGTTTTTGTGCTTTTTTTCGGCGGCTTGTATGTTTTTCATAATAAGCTTACTCCAGGCTCCCGGCTCTATCGTATAGTCAATTTGCGCGATTCCAATACGGAGGCCAGGCTTATCCAGTGGAGAATGGCACTGCGAGGTTTTAGCGAGCATCCGCTTTTGGGAGTCGGCGCCGAAAATTATTATGTTATTTCTGACAAGTATTATGATCCGGCTCTTTACCAGTATGACGCTTCTTGGTTTGACAAGCCCCATAATTTTTTAATTGAAGTATTGGTTACCAACGGCATTTTGGGCTTTGCCGCTTATGTAGGGATGTTCTTGCTGGCGCTTTACGGGCTTTGGAAAGCCTATAGGGCCGGACTGCTCGGCCTTATGGAAATGTGCGTTTTGGCCGCGGCCATTATTACTTACCAGGTGCAAAACCTTTTTGTTTTTGATACCGTTTCGGCCAGCGTAGCATTTTGGGCCTTTATGGGTTTTGCTGCCTACCTTTGGCATGCCGCTCAGGAGGAGGCTTCAGCCGTTTTGGAACAAGGTCAAAAGCCGGTGTTTGAAAGTTCTTTCATGTATGCTACTTTAGGCGTGGCTTGCTGCGTAATGCTATATGTGGTTTATATTTCAAATATAGTTTCCATGCAGGCGGCAAAGCGGGTGAATTACGGTTTTGCCTACACGGAGTACGACCCGCATAAGGCAGCGGATTATTTTGCCTCCGCCTTAAGCTTGGCTTTTAACTTAGACCCCCGCGAAACGGTTAACCGCTATTCAGATTTTACCCACCGCCTTTTAAACATGGAAAATAAGAATGTAAAAATAGAATTCATTACCGAGCAGGTAGACAAAGCCACTGCTGCCCAGCGCTCCATTACCGAACAGGTTAAAAATGACCCCCTTTTATGGATGCGGCTGGCTATAGACGAAATGGACGAAGCAATTATCCACAACCGCAGCTTGGATGCCGCTAGGACAGCCGCTAATGAGGCAATTGCCTTAGCGCCAAAGCGCGTAGAGCTTCTCCAGCTTAATATCCAAATCGCAGGTTATACCAAAAACTGGGCGGCTGCGGTGTCTGCCGCCGAAGAAATAGTCAAGCTTAGTCCTTATAATGCTTCAGTCCGTTGGCAACTGGCCATGGCTTACTATCTTTTAGGCCGAATGGAAGACGCCGTGGCGCAGGCTGACAAGTCCATTGAAGACGGGTTTAAATTCAGCCAACTCCAGCAATTTGCTTGGTATATCCAGTATTACGAAGCAAAAAAGGATTGGAAAAAGGTTGCCCCTCTCCTGGAGCAAGCCGTAAACTTCCAGCCTAATGAAATTGGGTTATATATTGAGTTGGCCCAAGCTTACGCCAACGCGGGCGACAAAGACCACGCCATTGCCATAGCCAGGCAGGTCGAAAAGTCAGACCCCAGCCGAAAAGAGGCCATGGAAAAATTTATCCAAAGCTTGCACTAAATTAAAAAACAGCTTGCGTCTTTGGGCGCAAGCTGTTTTTATATAGGGTATAGCTATTTTTTATAATTCGAATCTACGCTTTCAAATATCAGCGTGGAAATGGTCTTTATAGTATTGGCCAGGTTATTTAAATTTTTACCTTTAGTCATAACGCAAAGCGCGTAAGGCCTGTCTGGGTTGTAGACAATGCCGCAATCATGCAGTTCCAGGTCCATAATTTGGCCGCCTGTTTGGGGATTTACATGCTCACCAAATTTGTGCGCGGTTTTTAAGCCTTCAGGCAAGCCGGCGGTCAGCCCCTCTTTATATTCAGTCTGGGTTAAAAGGCCAAGGGCTTTTTCCGAGTAGGCTTCGCTTAAATACGTGGAGTTGTACAGGATGCGGAAAAAAAAGGAATAGGCGCGGGCTGAAATAGTGTAGGGCTTTTGGTCGTCGGGGACTTGAACCCGCAAATCGGAATAAACTTCGTTTAAAGAATCCTGGTTAATATTAGCCAAAAGCGCGTTCTTAGCCCCATTGTCGGAATTTGTTATCATAGACCTTATCAAATCTTCTATGCTGTATTTTTGTCCGGTTTGGAGGCTGGAAGGCGTTTGAAAGGGCACTGCATCAAGGGCGGTGTTGAGGTCTTTTGTATAGGTAATTTTTTCTGACAGGATAGAGGGGTTGTTTTCGGCCTGCTTATAATAAGCAATCATAATAATCACTTTCAACATGCTGGCCGGGTCGTACTCGCGGTTTTGGTTAATTCCCATCCAGCGGCCCAAATTTAAGTCACGGAAGTATACGGAAACATCGCTAACCTTGCCGCTGGCTTTTTGGTTATTTATAAAATAACTAACCTTTTTTTCCAAAGGAGCGAATGCGCCAAATTCGCCGCCGTTGGGAATGAAGTAAGTTAAAAGCGGACTGATGAATTGGTAGTGGGAATTGGCAACCCTTATAGGCCGGATTTGGTCTATGAGCTCTTTTTGCTTTTTTAGCATTAGCTTATGGGTTACTAAAACCGCTGATGCGCCGCCTAAAATCAAACCTGCTAAAAATAGCGGCCAAGCTTGTTTAAATTTATCAAAAACGGCTTTCATGGCTTAATTATACAATTTTTTTGTAAATTTTGGTAGTTTCTTCCAGCATTTTTTCAGCGGTGAAAAGTTTGGACCTTTCCAGCGCTTTTTCCGAAAGCGACGCCACTATATTACTATCCAGTAATATAGTGGTTATGGCAAAGGATAGTTTTTTTGGATTTTCGGGTTCAACCAAGATTCCGGCGTCTCCTAAGGCTTCGGGTATGCCGCCTACACTGGTAGCAATAATCGGCAATCCTGCCTGCATGGCTTCGAGCAGGGCAAAGGGGAAGCCTTCTTTGCGCGAGGGCATTACAAAAATATCCAGGGCTTTTAAATATAGTTTGGCCTGGTCAATTTTGCCGAGAAATTTGATTTTATTATCTAACCTGTGGTTTTTTACCGCCGCTTCCAAAATTTTTCTTTCTTCCCCGCCGCCGATAACAATAAACTGGCAGCGGTTTTTTGTTTCTTGTCCCAACATGGCGGCGGCTTCTATTAGTACGTCTACGCCTTTAGTTTTGTAAAAGCTGGCCACCACGCAGCCAATAATTATTTTGCTGCCATCAACTCCCAGGGTTGCCTTAGCCTCACTCTCGGACAAAAAATTTATCGGCTCCAGGCCGTTATGGATGGTAGAAATTTTATCTGCGGAGATTAACTTGTTATCCAGGGCGGACTTATGGTCGGCATCGGACACGCAAATTATATAGTCGCGGTAGCTTGAAGCAACTTTCTCAAGAGCCAAATAAAAAGACTTCAGCCAAAATGGCAGGGGTTCGTTAAAAATAAAACCGTGGGCGGTAAAAATTACTTTAGTTTTAAGACCTATAGCGGCAAAACTTCCTAAAATTCCTGCTTTGGTGGAGTTTAAATGAATAACATCAGGTTTATAAAGCTTAACCAACTGCCGAATTTCCCAAACAGCTAAAAAATCATGCCAGGGGTTTATTGCCCGTTTTAAGTGGCTTAAGGGAAAAGTTTCCATGCCTGCCTTTTTTGCATCATTAAAAAGCTTGCCGGCTTGGCTACCTGCCGCGATTGCTCCCCCAAAATGTTTGGCTAAAGCCAAAGTGTAGTTTTGCGCCCCGCCGCCGTCGGCCTGGGTAATAATATATAGGATTTTCATCTTTGCAAAATTAAAATACCCTTTAGAAGGGTATAAAAAAGAATCCTAGTCTTTTTTTATCAGCGCGGTAATTTGTTTTTTAAATTCCGGCAAGGATTCCGTAACAATTTTCCAAATAAGGCCATGATCAATATCTAAGTATTCATGGACAATGCGGTTGCGCAGTCCGGCGATTTTTGCCCATTCTATTTCAGGATGCCGGTCTTTGATTTCTTTGGGAAGCTGAGTAATGGCCTGCCCAACAACCTGCAAACGGTGTTCAACCGCGTCTTGTTTTTCCATATTGGATTCGTAACTTTGTTCATTAATGTCAACCACATATCCTTCCAGGCTTTGTATGGATTCAAGAATAAATTTTATTAAAATTTCAGGATTTTTGCTCATAGGATTTTTACCTGCTCCTTAAAAATAATATCCCTAAGCAGGTGGTGTACAGAACGATAGGTAACAACGTCAACTTTTTTCCCCAAAGCTTCTTCTAATTTTTGTTCCAAATCTATCAAATCAAACAAATCGCTGTCCTTGGGCAATTCAACTAAAATATCCACGTCGCTGTCCGCGTTGCCTTCCCCCCTTGCGACCGAACCAAAAACCGACGACCTTATAACGCCCGCTTGTTTTAAAATAGGTATAATTTTTTTGCTGATTTCTTCCAAGCCCATAATATAATTTTACTATAATTGTTTTTCTTTGGGTACTTGACAAATAAGTATAAAAAGAGTATAATATATAGTTAGTGTTCGCTTTAGCTTTCCGCTAAAAAATAAGGGTTTTTTGATGATTTTGGGTGTAAAGTTGCAGCGAAAACTGCTTCAGTTCTCAAGGGGAGAACCTGCTGTCCCGGCGGATTCGGGATAACAATTCAAACTTGGCAGGCTTTAGGCTTTTAAAAAAGCAGGGAGCAGGCCGGGGAGGAACTATGCCACTTAAGAAAAATGCGGCCCGATCAGGGAAGCTGAAAGCGAAAGCTGTCCCGTCCCGGCTCGTGGTTCCGGCCTATCCGGCGGTTGGCGAAGTTTTTGAACTTACGCTAGACGGCGACGTGCCGGAAAACCAGCCCCTTCAAATGGTAAAGGATTGCGGCTGCACCGGTAAGTGGCGTCACAATGGCCGCACGGTGAAGGGCAAGCAGACTCGCCGCTACAAGCTGGCGCAAGCCGGTTACCAGCCGAACCTCGATGGAGTAAAGGCCGCCCTTCCGGCCAGCGGTTCGGTGGAAGGCCAGTGGATCAAAGCTTTCAAGGCTGCTTATCCGCATCCTGACGACAACGGCCCTATCGGAATTGCCGATGCTTCCTGGGTCGATCCGGCTGGCGGCGCCCACTTTCCGTGCGTCTACGCCGACCGCGGCCTTGATTTCGACTGGGCTGGCATCATTCGAGTTGTCAGCTGGCGGTGGCTCGTCCCTGCCGAGTAACGGAAACTTGGAAATTGGGGAACTTCGCCTTTTTTGGTTCTTTGTTTTCCTTTGGCTCTTGGCCTCGCGTAGTCTATACGATACGCGAGGCTCTTTCTTTTTGTAAAAAATGTTACTATATATTTTGGATTCGTTTTCCCAACTGTTTCAAACGTAATTAATCATTAACGCAGAGAATAGGTTTCTCATTGAATTGGCATGCCCTGTGGGCAACTGTAAGCGACGTAGTCTTACAGTATAAGCGATTGATTTTAAGGTTAGTTTATGATAAATTATCATCATGGCTGAAAATAAAAACATCGCGTTAATTACCGGAATTACAGGGCAGGATGGTTCCTATTTGGCTGAATTTTTACTTGCCAAAGGCTACGAGGTGCACGGTATTGTGCGCAGGGCCAGCGTTTTTAACACGGAACGGATAGAGCAGATATACCAGGACCCGCATGAGTCGCATAGGCGGCTGTTTTTGCATTACGGGGATTTGTCCGACGCTTCCAATTTAAATTTGCTTTTAAAAACCATCCAGCCCACGGAAATTTATAACCTTGGCGCGCAAAGCCATGTGAAGGTAAGTTTTGAAATTCCCGAGTACACCGGCAACGTGGACGCTTTGGGCACTTTAAGGCTGCTGGATGCCATCCGCGAAAATAAAATTGCCACCAAGTTTTACCAGGCCGGGTCTTCGGAAATGTTCGGCGACGTTTTAGAAACCCCGCAAAAAGAAACTACGCCGTTTAACCCCGCGTCGCCTTACGGCGCCGCAAAAGTTTTTGCCCACCACCTTTGCAAAAATTACCGGACGGCTTATGGTATGTTTATTTGTAACGGCATATTGTTTAATCACGAAAGTGCGCGTCGCGGTAAAACTTTTGTTACCCGAAAAATTACCCGCGGGATTGCCGCTATTTTGGCGGGCAAGGCGGATAAAATTTATCTTGGAAATTTGGACGCCAAAAGGGACTGGGGCTTTGCGCCGGAATATGTTGAGGCTATGTGGCTAATGCTCCAGCAGGAAAAGCCGGATGACTACGTAATAGCCACGGGGCAAACCCACAGCATCCGCGAATTTTTGCAGGAAGCTTTTGCTTTAGTCGGCATAACGGATTTTGAAAAATACGTGGGCGTTGACCCGCAGTATTACAGGCCGCAGGAAGTCAACTTGCTTTTGGGCGACGCCTCTAAGGCAAAACAGAAGTTGGGCTGGGAGTCTAAGGTTAAATTCAAGCAATTGGTAAAAATTATGCTGGAGGCAGATTTAAAGGAAGCAGGCGTTGATATTAATAAGATAATTAAAAAATGAAATTAGTATCTTTAAATACCTGGGGCGCGACCCAGGGGCAACCCTTTTTTGATTATATAAAGCAACAGGCAAAAACAACTGACATTTTTTGTTTCCAGGAAATTTTTTTAAGCCAGCCTCCGGCGCCAAAAATTAGTTCCAACGCCCATATGTATTTGTTTCAGGAGCTGGAAGAGATGCTTGTGGACTTCCAGGGTGTTTTTTCAGAAAGAAGCTCCGGACATGATTTTAAGGGTCATGTAGATTTTCCTGTCTTTCACGGCACCGCTGTTTTTGTAAAAAAGGCCATAAACATTAGCCAAAAGAGCGTGGAAGTTATCCGTCCGTATTTACCGGAGCAGGAACCTATTGACGGCGTGAGCGCGGCCCAGGTTTTAGTTTTAGATTTTGGGGGTAAAAATTTATCGGTGCTTAACTACCACGGCCCGGCTCGGCCCGGAAACAAGCTGGACACGGAAGAAAGAATTAAAGCGTCCGAAAAGCTTAAGGCTGTTTGGCAAGGTTTGCCTTCTTCGGCAAAAATTCTTTGCGGGGATTTTAACCTCTACCCGGAAACCCAGAGCGTAAAAATCCTGGATGCTTTGGGAAAAAATTTAATAAAGGAATTTAAAATAGAAAACACCCGCAACGAAGTTTCCTGGAAGAGGTTTAACAACAAGCAGTATTTTGCCGATTATATTTTTGTTTCCCCGGAAGTTAAGGTCAATAATTTTGAAGTGCCTTACAATTTGGTTTCCGACCATTTGCCCATGTTATTAGACTTTAGTCTTTAGTACAAAGTCTTATGTTAAAAATTTTATTTTGCGCATTTAAATACGAGTATGGCAAGCCCGAATTGGGCTTGTCTTTTGAATACCGGAATTTTTACGAGGTGCTTAAAAGCATGCAGGGGGTTGAGGCTAAATTTTTCGCGGTTGATGAAATAATGGGAACCTCCGGCCGGGATGGGATGAATAAGCAGCTCATAGGCCAGGTTGAAAACCAAAAACCTGACCTGTTGTTTTGTTTTTTGTTTACGGAGGAAATCAAAAAAGCAACCATCAATTACATAACCCACAAGACAGCCACTAAGACTTTCAACTGGTTTGCCGACGACCATTGGCGTTTTCCAATTTTTTCCAAACGCTGGGCGCCTTTATTTACAGCGGTTTCTACTACCGATTCACAGGCAGTTGCCAAATATAAATCCATCGGCATAAATGTAATTAAAACCCAATGGGCGGCGAACATGGCTTTATACAAGCCTCAGTTAAATGTTAGTGGTCAAAAGTCAAATGTTTG
This sequence comes from Candidatus Doudnabacteria bacterium, assembly GCA_023245895.1. Taxonomy (GTDB): domain Bacteria; phylum Patescibacteriota; class Doudnabacteria; order UBA920; family UBA920; genus PALSA-1336. The sequence continues at coordinate 8,169 of JAHFJJ010000018.1, read as the reverse complement.
TGATATTACTTTTGTGGGGAAAAAATACGGCAACCGTGAAAGTTACATCAATTTTTTAAAAAGCCGCCAGCTTTCGGCTGAAGGCTACGGCGGGGGATGGCCCTCGGGACGCGTTAGTTTTGAAGCCATGCTGGAGATTTTTTCCAGTTCCAAAATCAATTTAAATTTTACGGAAAGCTATTTTAGCTGGCCGAAACAATTGGCAAAGCTTTTGGTAAAAAAAGAATTAGGCAACTATCGGCCCAATATCCAATATCCAATATCCAATATCCAATCTTTAATAGGAGCCCGGAGGCCGCAAATTAAGGGCAGGACTTTTGAAATCCCGGCCTGCGGCGGATTTTTACTTACAGGCCGCGCTGATAACTTAGGGGAATATTATATTGAAGGGAAAGAAGCGGTGGTTTTTAACAATAGCCAAGATTTGGCCGAGAAATGTAAATACTACTTGGCGCATGAGCAAGAGAGAAAAGCTATTGCGCTCGCAGGCTACCAGAGAACTCTAAAAGAGCACACTTACGAACATCGTTTTAGGTTAATTTTTCAGGCCATGGGGCTAGGCTAAATTTGCTATAATGACATTATGTTTAACTTAACGAAGGCTAAAATTTTACTTACCGGCGGGCATGGGTTTGTTGGCCAAAAAGTTTATAATGAACTAATAAAAGCCGGCGCCAAGGCCAAAAATATCAGCCGATTCAGGTCTAAAGACTTGGACTTACGGGTCGCCGCAAACGCGGCTAAGGCCGTGCGGGGGATGGATTTAGTTATTCATTTGGCCGCAAACGTCGGCGGCATTGGCTATAACCGCGAGCATCCCGGCGCGCTTTTTTATGACAATGCCATAATGGGCATTAATTTAATAGAAGCCGCGCGCAAAGCCAAAGTTCAAAAATTTGTGCAGGTCGGCACGGTTTGCGCTTATCCAAAATTCCCTGAGCACATCCCGTTTAAGGAAGCAGATTTATGGAAAGGTTATCCGGAAGAAACTAACGCGCCTTATGGCTTGGCTAAGCTTATGCTCTTGGAAATGCTCAGGGCCTACAGGCAGGAGCATGGCTTTAATGGCATTTACCTGTTGCCGACCAACCTATACGGACCTGGCGATAATTTTAACCCAAAGTCTTCGCATGTCATCCCCGCGCTAATTAAAAAATTTGTTGACGCAAAGGATAACAAATCTAGGGAGGTGGTTGTCTGGGGGACAGGCAAAACATCCCGGGAATTTTTATATGCCGATGACGCTGCCAGAGGTATTGTTTTAGCGGCTATGAAGTACAATAAATTTGAGTCGGTAAATTTGGGCTCAAGCCATGAAATTAAAATTAAAGATTTGGTTTTATTAATCCAAAAGCTGGTAGGCTATAACGGCAGGGTTGTTTGGGACAAGAGTAAGCCCGACGGCCAGCCCAGGAGAAAGCTGGACGTTAGCAGGGCCAAAAAAGAGTTCGGCTTTGTTTCCAAAGTTGGTTTTGAACAGGGACTAAAAAATACTATTAATTGGTACAAGCGTAATCGAGTATGAAAATTTTGGAAGTTAAAACTTTGGCTCTGCCAGAGGTAAAGACAATAATATTTGAGCGCTTTAAAGACGAGCGCGGTTATTTTACTGAAACATATCGCGCAGAAGATTTTAAGGTCCTACCTGAATTAAATTTCATCAAAGATTTTGACTTTGTCCAGCACAACGAAAGTTTTTCCCAAAAAAATATAATTCGCGGCCTGCATTTCCAGTGGAATCCGCCCATGGGCAAACTGGTACGAACAGTGTCGGGCCATATGGTAGATGTATTTATGGACATACGGCAAGGCTCCCCGAATTTTGGCAAGGTAATTATGCATAACATGCCCAGCCGTCCGGAAGGGGAAACCGGCGAATGGATATGGGTGCCGGGCGGCTTTGCCCATGGCAATTTTTTTCTTGAGCCGACCGTAATTCAATATTTATGCACGGACAAGCACAAGCCGGAGAGTGAAGCCGGAATTTCACCGTTGTCGCCGGACTTGGATTTTTCTTTGTGTGATATTGAACTTAAGGAAATTTTTGAAAAAGTTAAGTTAGCTGCCGTTATTAGCGAAAAGGATAAAAATACCCCTGTTTTAGGCATTTGGTCCAAAGACAGCAGGGCCGGAAATTTTGTTTATGGAAAATAGCGAAAAAAAAGCTTTGATTTTTGGCCGTAATGGCCAGTTAGGCTTTGATTTATGCCGGACTTTTGAAGCAGGTTATAAAGTGTTAGGCTTTGACCATAAATCCGCGGATGTAACCAATGCCGGCAAAGTTAATGAAATAATTCAGGCGGAAAAACCGGATATTATAATTAACGCTACAGCATATAATAAAGTAGATTTAGCCGACGGAGAAATTAACCAGGCTTTAAGCGTCAATGCCCTTGCGCCCTTTATTTTGGCTAAGGCTTCGGCCCAGGCGGGCGCGCTTTTTGTCCATGTCAGCAGCGATTATGTTTTTGACGGCCAAAAAAAATATTATGAGGAAATAGACGCGCCAAATCCGGTAAACGCTTACGGGGTTTCCAAATTATGCGGCGAGCAGTTGGTTAAAATTGCCGCCCCAAGATATTTTATTGTCAGGACCAGCTCTCTTTTTGGGGTAAAAGAATCCGGCCAAAAAATGAACTTTGTGGACAAAATAGCCAGTATGGCCAAAGCCGGACAGGAGCTGAAAGTTATTAATGACCAAATAATGAGCCCTACGTATTCTTTTGATCTGGCGGGAAAAATAAAAGAGCTAATTGAAAAACACCCGCCTTTTGGGATTTATCATATTACCAACGAAGGCAGTTGTTCATGGTTTGAGTTGGCCGAAAAAATTTTGGGAATCATGAGCCTTAAAAACCAGGTTTTACCCGTTACCGCTGACTCATTTAACTCAAAGGCTAAGCGCCCCAAAATGAGCGTCTTGAAAAATTCAGCTTTACAAAAAGCGCTAATATCGCCAATGCCTACCTGGCAGGACGCCTTAAAAAGGTATTTATTAGAGAAATATAATTAAAACTATGCAACACGAACAGCAGGCAGGCAAGAATTTCGCGTGGCTATCTGTGGCCCAGCTTGGCACCAGGATTTTCGGCGCGGCGTTTTTTATTTTCCTGTCTTACAAGCTCAAGGAAGTCGGCGTGGGGGAGTACAGCTTCGTGTCCGCCTTTGTACCCTTTTGGTTTTTACTGGTCGACTTTGGCGGCGGCGGCTATTTGTTCCGCGAATGGACCCACGGCAAAAAGACTTTAGAGGAAATAAAGAACGACTTCCACCATTTGTTTACCTTGCGCCTGTTTTTGGTCAGCCTGGTGGCCGTGCCATTTTTGGTTGTCAACTATTACAGCAACCGCTCTGTCTACAGCTCTCTAATTTTATTTTACATTTCCATGTTCCTGGCCATGTACACCAGTTCGTTGGATTTGTATTTCCAGTCCCAGAATTTGTACCGGTTTTTGGCTACCAGACAAGTGATTGAAAAAGTCGCGGCTGTTTTTTTTGGCGTTTTACTTTTGCTTGTAAGGCCGTCGGTGGCCATGGTTTTTTTGGCCATACTTATGAGCCAGCTTGTTTCCATAGTTTATTATTATTTAGCCGCATCGCCTTTCGGCATTAAACTGGTTTTCAGCAAGGCTTATGCCAAGCAATTATTTTTTAAGGGTTTGCCTTTTTTGTTTATTGGCGTGTTCACTTCGCTTTACGGCAAAATTGACGTTACCATGCTCCGTTATATGACTAATTTTGAATCTGTCGGGTATTACGGCGCGGCTTATAAGTTTATAGACTTGTCTTTCTTGTTCGCCTCCATGTTTGCCGCTTCCGTCTACCCTTTGCTTTCCCCCCTCTGGCATGACAGCCAGAGGGTAGAAGAGTTTAAAGCTTTTTTCCAAAGATGTTTCCGCATTATGTTCTCGGCCGGGTTATTGGTAACAGTAGCTTTAATTATCGCCGCGCCGCTTTTGGTAAAATATTTTTTTCCATCCACATTTTTCCCGTCAATTTTAGCCTTGCGGATTCTGTCTATTAGCCAGGTCCTGTCTTTTGTCAGCATACTGTTCAGCACATTGCTAATTATAGAAGGGCGGGAAAAAATAGGCCTTTACATTATAGTTTTCGGCGCGGTTTTCAACATCGCCTTAAATTTTATTTTAATTCCCCGTTTCGGGCTTTACGGTTCGGCCTGGGCAACGGTTATTGCCGAAGCCTTTAATTTGTATTTGCTCCAAAGCTATACAGTTTGGCATAAGCCCACAAGCCTTCTGCTTAAGGTAGTCCTGCTGGGTATTTGCAATACGGCAATATTTTTTGTTTTGAAGTGGTTAGGCCTTACTAATAACATTTACGCCGGCAGTCTTGTGCTGTTTACAAATATAGCAATGTTGTTTATAATTAAGCTTCTCCAAAAACAAGACATTTTAATGTTTATTAACCCTTTTATAGGCAAATTTAAGTCATTTAGGTCATGAAAGTAGTAATTTTATGCGGCGGTGAAGGCACCCGCATGAAGGAGGAAACCGAGTTTAAGCCCAAACCCCTGGTGGAAGTCGGCGGGAAACCCATCCTTTGGCACATTATGAAAATTTACGCTCATTATGGATTTAATGAGTTTATTTTAACATTGGGCTACAAGGGCAACATGATAAAAGAATATTTTATGAACTGGCGCACCTTTGCCAGCGACTTTACCATGGACACAGGCCGCCACAACATGGAGTTCCATAACAACGGGCATGATGATTTTAAAATTACTTTTGTAGATACCGGCTTAAAATCCTTGACCGGCGAAAGGGTCCGCCGCGTGAAAGAATTTTTAAATGGCGAAGACTTTATGCTTACCTATGGCGACGGCGTGGCCAATATAGATATTGGCCAGCTTATAAATTTTCACCGTCAGAAGGACAGGGTTGCCACTATTACCGGCACCAGGCCATTGGCCAAATTCGGCGTTATTGAACATAACCCGGCTACAGGCTTGGTAACCACTTTCCAGCAGAATGGCATGGGGCAAGGCGTGACGGACAAACAATATGACTTTATTATCAACGGCGGGTTTATGGTTTTCCGGAACCAGATTTTTGACTATGTTAGGCCCGACAGCATGATAGAAGAAGCTTTCATAGAACTGACCAAGCAAGGCCAGCTGGCCCTTTACCACCATCCGGGCAAGTGGAAATCTATGGATACTTATAAAGAAGTGGAAGAAATGAATGAATATTGGCAGAAAGACCCGTTTTGGAAAGTCTGGGACGGTTTGCCGGTTGTGCCCAAGCCTTCAGCGATTCCTTCCTTTGAAATTCCTGCCGAACCTTCTGTTACTATGGAGTCTTTGGAAAGTTTGTTTAAAACCCCGGAAGCTTTGGATGAAGTTGCGGGCGAAGCCCTGCCACAAAAACTTTTCGGGAAAAATGTTTTGGTTACCGGCGGCACCGGGCTGGTGGGCGGGCATTTGGTGGAGAGGCTGCTTAAGGCGGGCGCCAATGTTTTTTGCACAGTAAGGTCCAAAGACCCCAGGACGTATTTTTTTCAAAACCGCTTTGATGAAAAAACCGTAACTATTGACTGCGATATTACACAAGCAAAAAGGGTTTTTGACGTTGTCAGTAAATATGAAATTGAGTATATTTTCCACCTGGCGGCCCAGCCGATTGTGACGACTTCGTTTATTAACCCACTGGAAACTTTTGATACCAACATAATGGGTACGGTGAATCTTTTGGAAGCCGCCCGCAAGTCGCCTTACATTAAAGGAATAGTTGTGGCCTCTTCGGACAAAGCTTACGGCAAAGACTGCGTGAATGTTACCGAAGACCATCCGCTTGCCGGCGACCATCCTTACGACGTTTCCAAATCCTCTGCCGACCTTATTGCCCTGGCTTACCATAAAACTTATAACCTGCCTGTAGCCGTTAGCCGCTTTGGCAATATTTTCGGGCCCGGGGATTTGAACTTAAACCGCATTGTCCCGGGCATTATGAAGGGCATATTTTTGGGCGACACTTTGGAAATCCGCAGCAACGGGCAGTTTGTGCGCGACTATGTTTATGTTAAGGACGTGGTGGAAGGTTATGTGCTTATGGCTGAACAAATGGAAAAAGTTAAAGGCCAGGCGTTTAATTTTAGCACCGGCTATAATTTTTCCGTGCTGGATTTAATTGGCCAAATTTCCCGCATGACAGGCCAGGACTGCAGATATTCCATTGCCAATAACCAAGTCAACGAAATTCCTTTCCAAAGCCTAAATTACGAAAAAGCCGTTAACACGCTGGGCTGGAAACCGCGCTATTCTTTCCATGAAGGGGTGGGGGAAACTTACCAGTGGTACAAAGATTTTTTTAAAGTGAGATAATTATCAACTTGTTTTAGAGCCCCGCACTAATTTGTGCGGGGTATTTTTACATAAAAAAAGCCCGGGGAACCGTTAGGTCCCGGGCCGGTCAGGCGTTGCTATGTTTTGCCTGCGATTTTGAGTTCTTCACGCACGAGTTGTGTGTAAACAATCATCACGTGACGTAAATGGTTAAACACGTTGGCGTGGTCGGGGTAGTGGTTGCGGGCCAGCTTGAGCATCGGCAGGGTATGGTTCTCGGTTTCTTCCACATACCTTTGTTTTTTACCTGCCGTAAACGCGTCTTTCATGCTTTCCAGGTTATGCAGCCTGTCCACTCCTTTTACAATGCATGCACCCACGTCTTCCAGCAATCCTGAATAGTAGAGTTCGTCAGACAACCTGGCGCCTCTAATAATTCGGGAAAGCTTGCGTGTGCCATCGGCAATGTCCTGGCCGACCAGCCTTTCTACTTCCTCAAAAGTTGCTAAGCCGTCTTCAACTACATCATGTAGGAAGATAAGAGCAATGCACCGTTGGGGATTTTGGACCAGTGCTTCCAGGTTCATTAAGAACCTGCTCATGTGGAGCTGGTGGGAAAATTCAGGCGTTACGTTATCTTTTCGCGTTCCCACATGTCTTTCCCTGCCAAAGTTTAAAGCATTTACCGCGATGTAGTAGTTGCGGGCTTCCAGCCAGCCTCGGACGTAGTTATAGAGCTTGGTATATTTGGCGTGCTGCGGTGTATCCATGGTTTCCTCCTATAGAACCCTTAATTTTTGCCCAAAATTGGAAAAATGTCAAGGTTCTGATTTTTAGACAATTAAATTTTAATATTGACTGACCCATGATTTGCTGTTATACTAGAATGTCTTTTACTTATTTTTTACAGCAGTTTTATAAGACAACGTCCAATTTCCAGGAGGAATTAGAGTCATGAAAGAAGGTGTTGTGATGGAACAGCAGTTAGCCATTTCACTGTTTGATAAGCACGGCCGCCGCATCCCTTACGGGGGAATGCGTGTCTACAACCAAGTTTCCCGGCGGTATTTTTTGCTGGAGCAGCCGGAATACGATTGTACTTTGGCTTTGGCCCGTGGGCGAATGGCCCAATTCGCGGACCTGCCAGATTTGCCTTCGGCTAACAAGTTTTCTTTCGTCTGCGGGGCGATTCTTGCGGCTATTGAAGACAGCAGCCAAATTGCCAATCTCGCGCAGGCGGTTTGTGTGCCGTTCATTTGTCCGCCCAAGACCACCGGCCGCGGGGAGGATATCCAAAAGCTTCTAGCCGCTGTTCAGGTTTCGTTTCTGGATAGGTTTCCGGAAGGCGATTTCCGCAACCTCTGCGAGGGCAAACCGAATGACGAGGTTGCTTTGGCGCAGGGTTCCCGCTACGAGAAACTGGAAGCAGCAAGGGAGCAGGGTTGGGTGGCCGGTTGGTATTTTCCCAACTGCCTCGCCGAGTTCGACCTTGCCAGCCAGCGCAAGCAGATGGAAACATTGCCCGAAACTGTGGGCAACGCGCAAATCGTGCTAAGCGGCGCGGCGGAAGCGGCAATGGCTATTGCGGGTACGCCGGGCTTGTTGTTTGGGGAAATTAACAATCTCCATTATCCCCATCACCTCTGCCTGTCGGCTTTGCAGGAGCCGGGCGATGCTCTGGTTTACACTTTTGAGCATTACGCCAACACTCCTCCTGCCATGCGGTTCCGCCACCGAAGCAACATGCTCACGCCGACTACCACCCAGGTTTCGGAGCAGTGGGCAGGTGGGCTCACGGTATTCACGGCTCTGAAATAATCCCGCAGTTTTGTGGGAACCCTATATATGGGTGAATGCAACTTCGC
>JAHFJJ010000017.1 GCA_023245895.1 Candidatus Doudnabacteria bacterium | reverse complement strand
GCAGAAAGCGACTCTCGCATTTGAGATCGAGGAACAGAAAATCCGGCCGTCAAGAACATCGTTCGTAAAATCTGGAGATCGCACCTACGGCCAGGTAAAAGACATGGTTAGAACCTTGCGAAAAGAAGGACGCATCAAGCATGTCTTTAGCTCTGGCGTCCGCGGTGACTGCGAACCGTACACGGCCGAGGAAATCAGGATCATCCAGAAACACACCGTCGGCGAAGGAGTAATAAAACCGGTGAAACGGCTGGGTCCGAAAGCGCTGGCAAGGCTGCTTCCTGGACGAACAGAAGGCTCTATTTCGTCTCTGATCAGGAAGAAAGGATGGGCTGATCCAAAACGGAGTCTAGCCATACGAGAGGCCGGGCGGCTCCAGCAGGACAAAGAAGCGAGAATCGTTCGCTTCATGGAAGAAAAAGGCCGTTACTGGCCGCCGAGTCTGCTGGCAGAAAAATTTGGGATTTCCAAAGATACTGCCAGAAGCCTGCGGAAAAAGCATAATCTGTGGTTCACGCATGAAGAGGCCATGCAGAACAGCCGATGGTACCGAAAATGGTACCACGAGTCACATGTGGCCAACGGCCTGGCAGCTCGAGCAAAATTTAAAAAAACCCGGTCGTAAAAAGACCTGCTTTAGAAACAATAACCTCTCTCCCGGCGCGAGCCTCCAAACCTCGCGCCGTTTTTGTTTATTTCATAGGCTGTACTAGCATACTAGTACGGTCACACAGTGCGGGCGAGCTAGGAATTACGTAATTAAATATCTAATTAATGAGTCATGTCCCCATTTTTTGCTCTCCCCGCCCCGTAGAACTCGACTTCGCCCTCGAATACATTGGCCCCGACGAACTCGTAGAAGTCACCCCCAAATCCATCCGCATCCGCAAAAAAATCCTCGACGCCAACATGCGCAAACGCGCTGCGAGATAATAAACTTAAAACCCCGCCATCTGGCGGGGTTTTTATAAATTCAATCTGGTAACTATTCGCGCGAATGGTTACCAGATAATTCTATAAAATGGCAAAAAATGATAATCATATCTTTAAAATCTTTTTTTCCAAACTTTCCAGTTCGCTGAGACAAAAAGTAAAATCAACCGCTTGATGGGTACGCAAGGCCGCCAAATCTGCCAAAGCTTTTTTCAATATAGCTATGGACTCGCTTAATACATAACCCTGATATTCCATATCCTGCGCCGCGAATTCGTCACCGTGTTCAATTTCCCAGCGGTTGTCCAGCTGCCTGGCGGTTTTAACTAAAATCATTGAATGATACCAAAGCAAATCCTGGCCTGCTTCGGTTTTAATCCAGGCCTGGAAACCTTCTTCCGCCTCTTTGGCCAATTTTCTAACCCCCTTATACCATTGCGTTAAACTATTATAGAGCGGATATTCTTCATGCTCCGGACGTTCCGGTTCGGGCTCTTCGGGCAAATTGTTAAGGTCAATGCCCATGCGTTTTGAATGTTTGTGCAAGAGTTCAAAGGTTTCATCAAACATATCCCCCACGTCCGCAAGCGCACTTTCCATAGTATCCGGATCTTCGCCGCGCAAAATGTGCTTCTTTCTCTGCTTATTAACCCTGCCGCACATAGCGCAGCTATCCTTGCCGCAAGGCACCCGCCTCCACTGGCAATCCCACCATTTGGGAATTTTAAATTTTGATTCTTTTTTAGCCTTTGCTTTAGTCGCCATAAACGTTCGCCTACCTGTCCGCCGTAGCTTTATGCGAAGGAGGATTCGCCCGAATTAGGGCCATCCTCAAACATTTTTTTTAATTTTATGTCTTTATATAACTCCATACCGGCTCCTTCAAACTTTAAACCGGTATCTTTTGCCGCTTTACTAATATTTTCGGCGAAATTTGCGATTAAACTGTTCCACTCCTCAATAGTGCCGGCAAGTTTTTGCATATCCCAAGTTCCAAAATATTCGCCTTCATCCACAACATGCAACTGAGGCAAATACTTAGCTTTTAAAATTGCCAAAAGTTTACAGGCAGTGTGATGAGTACGCAAAAAATTTTTTGCATATTGGGTTTTACAAAAAAATCCAGTCTTGTTTAACGTTCCATCTTTTACCGAAATAAAATAATTGCAGAATTCTAAGGTATCGTAATCAAAAGTTATGGTCAAAGGCTCCGCGCCCTCATCAAGGAATAAAATTATGCCTTTTTGCCGCACTGTTACTAACTGCCCGTTCTTTGGGTTATTAGGCCTCAACCAATCATCCAATTGGGCGCTAAGGGTTGTGTCTACGACTTCATACCGGCATGGCAGCCGCTCTGCGACTTCTTTTACAAAACCAATGCACGCGTCAAGCTTAGAACGGTCTTTGGCTTGCCCATTAGAATAATGCACTGTCAAACCCATGAAATTATATTTTAATTTTTTAATTTGTCAAAAATTGTGACATCGGCTTTATCATACTCTCCAATTTCATAACCATCATATTTAAAATGATCCCCATCCTGATAAAACCAAAAGCTTGCTTTACGATTTATCGTAACAATAAACCCTCTCCCAACTGAAGTTGGAACAATATCCACAGTTTCAGCGCTTCTAAATACCTTATCCAGCTTGTCTGTGATTCCGCCCTCAACCCCCATCTCTTTAGCATAGCCTGACAAAAACGACATTGGAAAATATTTTAATTTAAACTTTTGCCACCAGTTTAAATTTAACCTGCTCATATCACCAGGCTTTAAACCGTCTATTTCATCCAAATCTTCAGGTTTCATAATTTTCTTAGGTTAAATTAAACCTTACTCCTATTCGCGCGAATAGTTACCAGGTTATATTATAATAATGCCAAAAACTGTTTGAGCAAAGACGGTTTTTCTTCCGGCAAAAAATAAAACACATTAAGGCTCTGCTGCTCCCTGTCTACAAAGTCTACAGCGGCCAAAACCCGCAAATGTTTGGAAGTAGATTTTATCTGTAACTTAATTTCTTTAGCAATATCTCCCACCGATGCCTTATTAGAAATTTTCAGATATTTAAGAATAGCCAACCTCCTGCGGTTAGCCAAAGCCTTATATTGTTTTTCCAAATCTTTCATATTCCTTATTATACCACAACTCTTTACACCCAGTAACCATTCGCGCGAATGGTTACCAGATAAAACTTGACTTCGCCCTGGAATACATTGGCCCCGACGAACTAGTCGAAGTCACCCCCAAATCTATAAGAATCCGCAAAAAAATCCTCGACGCCAACATGCGCAAAAGAGCTGCGAGATAAATAAATTTGATAAAACCCTAGGCCAAGACCTAGGGTTTTATATTGCTAAAAAAATTCCTTTAATTTATTTTGTCGCCATTATCTTCTTATATTTTTCTTTATCTTGTAATTCCTGAACTAAAAAATCTAACCATTTCTGAGTAAAACCATATTGTCCAAATGTTTTATCATAAAAGCAATACTCCTGTTTAGTATTTTCTGGGGTTTTACTACCTGTTTCAGGTCTTATTTTAAAGTATTTCCAACATCTGACATGATGCGAACTGGGATTAAACTTCCAATTTATTGGCATTTTATCTTTCAACTGAGCGTATACTGCTTTCGCAACAGCTCCTGCCTTAAGTCCTTCGACAGGCACTTGTTTTTCTTTTATGCCAATAAGTAACTTTTGATATTTCTCAGATTCAGTCGGATTGGCAGGATCATACTTTATAAACTCAAGGCTAAAATCTGATGAATTTTTATGATTTCCAACTTTAGGTATTAAATAAACTCGAAAGTTATAACTCATACTATCTATAACTTCTCTTTTCAAGGCCCCACGATAGTTATTAATGAATTTTTTAACCTCTTTATATTCCTTGCCTTGTTTTGCTTTTATTATGTCATGTTGCTTAGGATGGAGAATTTTTGAAAACTGTAGTGCAAAAACTAAATTTTCATTTACTGCAAAATTATCACCAAATTCTTTAGTTATAGTATTTTCATAATTTATTAGCATTGCTTGACACTCGCCAAAAATATCGTTATCTAATTCCGGAATAAACCGGTGCTCAATTTTATTTCTTAATCTAATAAAAAACTCTATATTTTTTCTCTCTGGAGAGTTTGAGTCTGTGAAATATTTCTTAACAGATTCTGCCAAATCCCACGCCCTCCTCTCACCATCAATCATTTGATATCGGACTTTATTCTTTTTATAAAAATATGCTATGGCCTTTTTTTCAAAAACTGCATGCAAAAGTGACGCCCAAGCAATAGACATTAATACAATATAACCGCTAGACCGGAAAGTTGCCCTGGGTTTATTATATATTTCCACTGCCAAAAGCGCAGAATCTCGCGATTTCTCTAAAAGTTTACTAACCTTAATTTTAGGTCTAGACATAAAATTTTCTGTTAAAGCTACAGAATTGCCTTCAGAAAAATGGTAAAAAGGTGCTAGACACCTTTTCTTATTTAAATACTCTTGAAACCAATTTCTTGTAGATACTCAAAAGTGGGATTATAAAAGTCCGGATTTCGGGTAGGGTCTTCTAAATCACCTTCTGGCACAACAATAACCATCCCTTGCCTAGCACGAGTCAATAAGACACGATAGGCGTTCTTTAGATAGTTTTGTCGCTCTATTTTTCTTATATAGTTCCACTTAGAACCGACAAAGGACCGATGCTCCCAACCATTTTTAGTATGTCTAAAATCAGCGTCCCATGTCACACACGCCCAATCTAGTTCGAGTCCTTGTACATGAAATTCCGTAGCAACATCTTCAAGGTAGTAGGAAGAACGGACGTCTTCTTTCCCATCAAGAAACCAATGGACTGGGTCCATAGGTGACTTCACATCTATAGCGTGAGGTTTTAACCGCTCCGCCTGGGAGGAAACCACAATTCCATAACGTTCCGAGCCTCGTGCTTGATCCTTTAGCCATCGTTTTGCTTTCGAAAGATCACGAGTGATGACAATTGGATATTTATTTTTTACAACTTTGGCTAGTGTGTTACTTGCTTCTTTTACTTGAAGGTCAAGCAATTGTTTAACCAATAGAGACACCTCCTCTGAACGGAAAGAACGCATTGATACTGATAAATGCAATTCATCCTTTTTTACGACATTGGCACTAGATTTTATTTCTTTTAAAATTCTTCCTGCGCCATACTCACTATCGGTAAGCCGCGAAGAAATATAAATATGCCAATCTGGGAAGGAACGGTTCAATGAATCAATCCATTCGCTGATTCCTGCCTCCCCAGTATTGATTTCCTGCCCCCCACCAACTAGACATACTATTACCGCCCAATCTGAGTGGCGATCAAGGCAAGAAATTAAAAACTCTGGCTCAGACTGATTAAAATTGGGCTCGTTCTTTTTCCGGCGCATGAAATTTGATGTCTGCTCTAAATTCCAAGCGCGCTGTGCCTCATCAAACAGCACAACGTGTTCAATAGGAGGTCTTTTTTTATCAACTAGGCATTCATCTCGAAAATGATGGACGTTTTGAATAAATTTTTTAACAATACTGACCGCTTCGCCTTTTTTAATTTTTACCCCGCGTTTCTTTTCATGTTGTACCTTGTCTCGTGCCAATGCTTCTCTCAAAATAGTAACCAATGGTCCATTACCCGAAAGAAATACACTATAAAGATCATTTGACTCATCAGAGTGTTTATTTGCAATATTGAGCCCGACCAAGGTTTTGCCAGCACCCGGAACACCTGTTACAAAACAAATAGATTTTTTATGCCCTTCTTTTGAAGAATTTATTATTTGAGAGACCGCTTCAGATGTTTGACTAAGATTTATTGCATTTGCATCGCTACGAGATATATCTGCAACCGAGTGCCCATTATAAAGGGCCATTGCGGCCTCAATAATAGTTGGTGTTGGACAATACCTACCAAGCTCCCATTCTTTAGGGTCAATATCAGAGCCTTCAGCAAAAGATAAAACATCATTTATTACCTGCTTCAGCAATTCAGCATTACTCTCAATAGGAACAAGTAATTTATCATTTTGCGGTGTCACAGCAATGATTGGTATTATATTTTTGGCTTTGGTTGCAATAAGTACGGGAGCAATAACTTGCTGATGACTTGATTCGTGGAAATTTTTTAAATCCAAAGCGTAATCACAAACTTGGTCTAGAGCATGCGTCGTAAAATCTTTTTCGCCAATTTTAAACTCAAGAACAAATACGACAGGTCCAATAATAATTACTGTGTCTATTCGTTTCCCCATTCTTGGGATTGAATACTCAAAATAAACCGAACCTTTGAATTCGGGTAAAGTATTTTTCAAAATATAGATTTGCTCTAACCACGCATCACGTTGGGTTTGCTCTAAAGCGAAGTCATTATTTCTTGCTAATTTCCCGAGTATCTCATCTGGCTTTGTATTCAAAAAATTAGCGATTGAGTCGGAATAGTATTCTCGTTTCATATAAATTTTATACTACACAAAATAAGCCCTTATTAGGGCTATTTTACACCTATTTTTAGTGTTTGGCTATGAAGGATAGTTTACTCTTTTATTTTATCCATTATTGATATAGTCATCAATTATCTCCCTAACCGCTTCATCATCTTCATGCATAACAATTCTACTTCTTAATTTATTCAGCCAATTTTTAATCGCTTCTTCACCATTAACATCTTTGAGGAAATTATTATTTTCAAATCCCTCAATAGCTATCAAAATTTCTGTATTAAAAGAGTCCGCATAAGAAATTTCTTTTTCTTGTAAAATACCTTTTAAAATTTTTAACTTTTGTTTAAAATTCAACATATTTATATAGCACGCGAGATTGCGCCATGTCATTAATCATAAAAAGTGTGGCGGCGATGTTCAATTGCCAAAATCCTGGTTAATTTTATTTTAATTATACGCTCCGCCCCTGTGCTTTATTTTAATTACCAAAATCAATAAATTATTTTTATAAATATCATAAATAATCCGGTACGGCCAGGCTTTAAGGGAATAAGAACCGGCGTACTTGCCTTTTAACTTTTTTCCTACCCAGGGGTTTAGGGCAATACTTGCCAACGAAACCAAAATTTTACTGTGGTAAGGCTCCGGAATGTTATTTAGTTGTTTTTCGGCCTTTGGCTCGATTTTTAGATGAAACGCCATATTGTTTTTTTGCTTTCTCAGCCAAAACAAAACCTTGCTTGGCTAACAATCCTTCTAAAGTAGTCCAAGTTTTATATTTACCGCTCTTATAAGCTTCCCGCGATTCCTTAATATCCTTTTCCAACTCCGGCATTTCTGCCATCACTTCCAGGGTTTCAATAATAGATTCATATTCCTCATAAGAAAGCATAACCGCCTTAGGCCGGCCTTTGTCTGTTAAAGAATAATAAACGCCCGGCTTTTGCACAGCTTCCGCCATTTCAAAAAACTTCTTTCGGGCTTCAGAAATAGATAATGTATTTTTGTAGTCCATAATAAATTTACTCTTTAATACTAAGCGTACGCCGCAACGGGTTCGCGGACTTCCCAATTAACGTTGTCAACGCCGCTTAAGCGGTAATCGGTATGGGCTTTGGCTAAGCTTAACGCCCCCTCCTCGGTTTCCGCGTAAACCGAAACTATACCCAAAAGCATTTTGTCCGGCACGGCGTCAAACCAAATTTGGATGCGAAAATTCCTGGCGAGTTTATTTTCCATATAATTTTGTTTAATTATTATATGTACATAATAGCGTACATATAAAATATAGTCAATTGTGGATAACCAAACTTTATTAAATTGACAAGTTTTCAAAACTGGTATATATTATATATGAATTTGGGGCAACCCACTGATCCCCCGCCCAAAAGGCGGGGGTGACGAATTTTTAGGAGCAATAAAGGTTAATAAAACATTTTTTGACTTCTGCTACATCGGCGCCGCTTAAGGCGCCGATTCTGTTTGTTAAGCGCTTTTTGTCTAAAATTCGTATTTGATTCAACATTGCCCAACGCTTTACGCCTTGAGTTTCAATTTGCGCGTACCAGCTACCTTTCTTTTCTTGCGTAGTAAGAGGAAAAGCCACAAAAGAATTGGATGTTAATTTTTTAAAAATCAATACCGGCCTGGTAAACTTTTCACCCTTGCCATAGGTTTCCTCCCCCAAATTCAAACCCAAGCTGCACCACCACAGCTCATTTTGCTTAAATACCAAATTGTCTTCTTTAAAGGAAAGTTTGATTTTTAATTTAAACCATCCTTTAAACTTTTGTATAATTTCCTCCATAGATCATATTAAATTTTTCTCTTTAAAACTTGCAAAGCCGGTTTTAGTGACAATTACGTGGTCCAAAACTTCAATACCTAAAACCTTACCGGCATCGGCTAACCTTTTTGTGACAGTAATGTCTTCATCACTCGGTTCAAGGCTGCCCGAAGGGTGGTTATGCGCAATTATTACATGGGATACCAAATAGCGAATTGCCGGTTCAAAAACTTCGCGCGGATGGATTAAGCTGGAATTTAAAGTGCCTACCGAAACCACTTCCCTTTTTACCTCTTGGTTTTGCGTATCCAAAAAGAAAACCACAAAATTCTCTTTTTTGTTGTCGCGGATGTCCTTTAGTTCTTCCCAAACCTGCCGCGGGGACAAAATTATTGCCGCTCGTTTGTCTTTTAATAGCCGCCTACCCAATTCAAAACAGGCGACAATTTCACATGCCTTAGCCGGCCCCAAGCCGTGGACATTTTTTAATTCCGTAAAACTAGCGTTAGAAAGCTTGGCGCCTGAAAACTTCCTTAAAATATTTGCTGATAAGTCCAGCACTCCCGTCCCCTTCGGTCCTGTGCGGAGCAGAATAGCCAAAAGCTGGGAATCCGTTAGTTTTTCCGGCCCATATTTTTCCAACATTTCCCTAGGCTGTTCTATTTTATGGATAATTTTTATAGGCATTTTTTGTTTCCTGATAATCTTTTTTATTATAGTATACAATCGTTCACTATGCGTCAAGTGGATAACTTTTTTAAGATTTTAAACCGGCCACAGAAGAATTCCGCCTGCTTAACGAAATTTTCAACTCTATAAAAACCGCGGCGGCCGTATAAAAAAACACGGCAACAGTAAACAGCGGGCATACCCAATATGTCCGATGTTTTTAATTAAACAATATTGTCTTTTAGTTACTCCTTCAAAGCCGCGTCTACGGCTTCTTTGAACTTGGTAAACGGCTGGGCGCCGACGACTTTTTGCCCGTTTATGTAGAATGTGGGCGTGCCCGATACATCTACCCGCGCGCCTTCGGCCTGGTCGTCTTTAACTGTTTGTAACGTAGCGTTTTTGTCCAGGCACTGGTTAAATTTATTTTTTCCTAAACCCAATATGCCTTTGTTCAGCCCCAACTGGTCAGCGTACTTTTTTAAATCTGTGGCCGCAAGGCCTTTGCCGTCCGACTTGCTGTTTTTATAGAGCAAGTCGTGGTATGGCCAAAACTTGTCCTGCTGGTTGGCGCACTCGGCGGCCACAGCGGAAATTTGCGCGTTGACATGGAAAGAAAGGGGAAAATGCCTAAAAACGTACTGGACTTTTCCGGTGTCTATATATTCAGACTTTATTTGCGCGAAAGTTTCGTTAAAAAAATTCTGGCAGAACGGGCACTGGAAGTCCGCGAATTCGTAAATAGTAACTTTGGCGGACTTATTGCCTAAAGTTGGCTGGTCGCTACGGACAGTCACACTAACCGGACCAGCAGGGGCCTGGGCGGCATTAGAACTTCCAGCTACACGGACTTGGATAGCAGAAATGCTTTTTACCAGCAAACCGGCATTATAAAAAATACTGGCGCAAATTAACAGCGAGCCAATTATAACGCTGGCCGCTACTTTCCATGCGCCTTTGGGAAAATGCTTATGCTCTTCATGGTGGTGAGGATGGTGCCTATTACCAGACTCATGCTCATGGGTTGCTTGAGTTTCTTGGTTCGGCACTTGAATTGGATTTTCGTTTTCAATCATAATTTAAAGTTAGTTGATGCCATTATTATAGCATAGCCTTTTAAAAATTCACCATATCCCAGACCTTGGCAGCCACATTCCTGGGCTTGCCGAGCAACGGGTCGTGGTGGAGGTTAATGAACGGCAGGGAATTAACTTCCAAAAATCCGCATTTTTGCTCTTTCCAGGACTTTGATATATCTTGGATAATAAAGTCAAAGCCGACTATGGGGTCTCCCAAAACTTTTGCCGCTTTAACAAACAGCTCTTTGTTGTCGGCATGACAGACTTCAAAGTCTTCGCTGGATGAGCCGCCATAGCGCACGCCGATTTTTTCGGAAAGGTTAATAAGTTTGCCCAACGGCGGCACTGAAGATAAATTCAAGTTTTGCCTGTGTAAAAACAACTCCATGCCGCCGTCAATTTTTATATTTTCCACACCCTCATGCGGCGCCTGGTTTTTTTGTTTAATTAAACCCGCAACCGAGCTTTTGCCGTCTCCCAAAACTTGCGGCGGGTCGCCGCGCAAAACTCCGCACAGTTCAAAATTTACCAGCGTTGCCCTGTAAACCGGCCCAAATAACTGCTCTTCCACAACTACCCAATGGCACAGCTGTTGCGCAACCTTAAAAGCTTTTTTTAAATCTTCGTCCGAAGAAACAAAAGTCGTGCTGTGCCTGCCCCTGCTGCCGGAGCGGGGCTTGGTGATAATAGGCCATGTAGCGTGCCGATTCATCGGCGGTCGAGGATGCCCATAAATGGGCACGCTACATTCCTGTATTTTGCTAAAAATATTTTTCGCTTGGTTAAAATTACTACAACTTCCTCCAACCGGCACCGGCAAAGCATTGTCAATCATCAACTTTTTAAAAATCCATTTATCATCCATTAAATCCAGCCAGTTATTGGAGTACCCTACCGGTCTGGGCAGTCCCGAAAAAATTATGGTTTTGAATTTATGATTTGAAATCTTGTCCTTTTTTGATTCTTGATTCTTGATTCTTGATTCTTTTGTCGAGGCTATATATGCATCAAAAGGTCTTCCAAAAAGCAGCAGCTCCTCCATTTTAATCCCCCGCTTTTCAGCTTCTTGCCACAGCACTTTGGCGCGGGGAACTTTGCAGAGGCTTATGTCTTTTTGCCGCCTGATTATTTTTAAAGCTTCGCCCAAAGACAAAAAAATCCGGGACAATTTTTGGTCCCAGCCGTTTTTTTTAAAAAAAAGCGTAAAGGCATTATACAAAAGCCGCTGGCGCAAAGGCGTTAGCCAGATGTTTAAACTTTCATGATACCAATTCAGGCGGTGAGGAACCGGGTTATTGCCGCAGTAAGGGCATTTACGATTTTTTAAAAACACCTTTTTTCCAAAGTCCATAGCCTAATACTACCGCCAAAGCCAAAATTAAAGCAACTCTGAAAGTTTTGCTTCCAAAACCGCTTAGAGGCACGGCGCCAGCCGGAGCCTCAACCAGGTTAGAAGGGGGGTTTTCAGGGCCGCCCTGCCCATTTTGTACATCTACAGCTTGCGGCTGGCCTGGTGGATTGGATGTTTGCTGGCCTTCTTCACCCCTATGCGGAGGACCGCCTTCCAGGCTGGAGTTTATGTTACCGGAATAATTAGGAGCAACGCCCTGCGCCGGTATAATTACCGGCGAACTACTTGGCATCATGCTTGGGTCTGCGGTGCGGGCAAAAGCAGCCTGTCCTGTTAATAACGTTAAGATAAAAATAATAAAATATTTCATAAATTCATATTAACATACTACCATCTTAACATTTCATCAGAATGGAAAAGCTAAGCTTTTAATTGATAAGATGATAAAATGACAAAATGGACTAATCGCTGCCCCAGGTTATTTGCTGGTAGCCGTCCGTGGAAAGTGGGAAGGAAGGCGGCGGCGCGTAAAGCAAGTCGGAATCGTAGGTGGTAAAAGTATTGCAGTATCCCGAAGTACAAACTCCGGAACCGTTTTCCCAGCTCCAGGTCCATACTCCAAAGGAGGCCACGGAGCCGTAAATGGTAATGCTGGTTTTAGGGGTGCCAAAATAATAAACCTGGACGCTGCCCTGCTGGGCTATCATTGCCGCGTCAATCTCCATGGTATTAGGCGCGAAATAGGTAACCAGCACATCTTTTTCCGCAATCAGCCCCAAAGAATTGGTGCCGTCTTTGGCCGCGTAGGTAATGCTGTTGGGTATTAGAATCCTTGCCTGCTGGGCAGGATTGGTGGAATATACTGTCGCCGCTACCACCACCCTGCCCTTAACCACGCCTTCCACCCACACATGGTCTTTAACAAAAATAACTCCGCTCGTGGGCATTACCATATTATATTGGAAAACCCGGCCGGCAACGCCGTAGTCCAAGTCTTCGCTGTGGGACACCCCGTTAACGTCAGTACCATTGGGATGCGCCCTAAGCGCGGTAACCTTATAAACATCCACGCTGGCATTGGCCTTAAAGACTAAGGAGTACCCAAATACCGTGGAAGGAGGCAAGTCCGCCAGGCCGGTAGCCTGGGCTTCAATGGCGTTAAAATTGCTGGTTATACTGGTAAAGTCTTCATAAGGCACAGACATTTGCCAAAAAGCCCGTGTGGAAGCGGGGGCAGTACCCCAAATGCCCGGCTTCCAGGTAGGCCCGCAGCCGTGGTAAGTTTGGCACTGGTAACCGGGTCCGGGAGAAGGGTAATCATTTTTAAAAGTGGTGATGGGCGCGTTGCCGGTGCCGTCAAAACGAATGCCGCCGTTGGCATGCATTTCGCCGGAAACGCTTTCAGTACTGCCTATCCATACGTCGGTGTTGGTTAAGAAAGCATACTTTGCCAAGGAAGGCACGCCGTAGCGCACGGTAATATTCCGTTTTTGTGACGGGTTGTCCAGGGTATAACCGGTTGATTTTATGGTGACAATTGTGGAGCCTACCAGCGGAGGCGTGATTGTCAGCGCGAATTGCCCCACCTTTTGGTTGGTATCCTTGTCTATATAATCATGCACGTAAGGGCCGGGTGTGGTTGAGGCATTGCCGTCATAAAAGTCGTCGCTGTAATGCGCCAAGTGCCACTGGTAATAATTTACCCCGGCTTCGGCTATTTGGAAAGCCATTTCACGGTTAACGCTGGAGCGGATAACCCTAAGCTGGGAGGTGGCGTAACCCAGCACCGCCAGCATGACCATGGAAAAAATAAATATCACCACGACGTTATAGACTAAAATAGTTCCAGGCTTATTGCTTTTGGTATTTGATATTGGAAATTTGATATTGGAAATTTTCATACTATTGTGGTTGGTTGGTTATGCTCGCGCTGCCCCAATTGGCGCCGCCGTTGCCCGCAAAGCTAAAATTGGCGGTAAAACGGGTGGCGTTGTTGCAACCCGTAAAATTAATGGTCACCTGGATGGTTCTGTTGCCGCCGGCCGCAATATTGCCTGAGCCGCTTAGTACTGCCGGAAAAGCCGCCGGAATAGTAAGCACCGGCGCGCAGGCAGGCCCTGCCGTTTGGGTAAGGCTGAAACTGTATAAGTTAGTGCTGTTTACCGCGTAACTATTAGGGTTATCAACGCGCAATGTCCATCTTCTATTCACGCCGCCCGGCGTTGGTCCGGCCTTGCTTGAAATACTCCCGACTAAAGTTTGAGGTAAAGCGACAAAATTTGCTGTTACCGTTTCATTCTTGTTCATAATTATGGTTGTCGCTGAACTGGTCGAGTTTGTAACATTTCCGGTCCAACTGGAAAAGCCATAACCCAAGTTAGCATAAGCTGTAAGGTTAACAATACTAAACTCATTGTGCTGAGAGCCGGCCGGAGAAGATGCTATACTGCCGGTTCCCAGAGGGGAAGTGGAGGTAGCCAGAGTGTAAACATAATCCGGAAAGCCCTGGTTGGCTAAATTATCCTTAAGGTTGCGAATGGATCCCGACGCAGTCACGCTGTAAAAATTATTATTGGCAACTCCTCCCTTATTATAAACCTTTAAATCCAGCTTAACGAACTTGACTTGCGTAACGCTGACTGGCTGGACTAAAGAGACTTGCGTGGAAGTGCCTTCGTAGGTGCCGTCATAATAATAAAATAAAGGCCCGGCGCCGTTGGCCAGGTTGTCCTGGACTGCCGCACTGGTTTCGTTGGCTGGGTTATAGGTTAAAGGGTTGCCGCTGGCCTTAATTACCCCCTTATAAAGTTTGCCGTTTTGTACGTAATACCTTACCCGCTCCATATCCGAACCGCCATCAATATTGGAATAAAAAATCAATGTTTGGTCGCCGGCGGTATCCAGCGGATAGGCGCCGGTGGAAGAAACTTGCGCGTTCCTAAGTTCGTTCATCAGGCCTGTGCCCACTTTCCTGGCCTGGTCGGAATTGGCCAACAGGGTGGATTGGGTGTTTGAAGAAACCAGCACATTGGAAACAAGCGCGACCACGCCCAAAGAAAGCACGACAAAAATAACAATGCCGATTATCATTTCTATCAAAGTAAAACCTTTTTTGACAGTAAGCTTTTTCTTAACTGTGTTCAAGTCAATTGTTAACGATTAATTGTTAATTGTTACTATTTCCCCTAAGGGCTCATTAATACTTCCAAACTGTCGTTGTTGTTAATGCTAACGCCGTTTTGCGTGTAGGTAGTGTAGCCGGGCAAAGTTACATTCAAGTCGTAATTACTGCCGGAGGTTAAATCCCCAAAGTAAACTTGTCCGGGGGTATAGCAGCCGGAAACGTAATTTAACTGAATGGAGTTTAAAATCGGCGTTTCTGTGTTGTCGACAGTTTCCAGGTAAACTTTATACCGCAAATACTGGTTGTTGTCATGTACCGAGGAGATATTCGTGCCGGACACGGAATAAAAGGTGTCAACCGTGCCGTCTGGGCCCACATAGTTCCAAGGGCCTGCGGGGTTATTGGAAGAAGCCAGCTGGAATTCTAAAGTGGTGGAAGCGTTTTGGGTTGAGGGAGACCAGGTAATGGTGGTAAAATTGGAAGCCGACGTTCCGGTGTCAAAAGTGGCCGATTCCAGCCAGCCTGCCAGTTGGTAGTGGCCGGAAATTTTTTTGAGCCTGACTCCTGTCGGCGCTGAATTAACGTCAATGTTGCCGTCATCCTGGGAATAACGGTTCGGTGTGGTGGTAGACCAGTTGCTCTGTCCGCTTCCTCCGGTCCAGTCAGACTGTATCCATACCGAGCCGCCGGTAGTGCCGTAATAATTCTGCGTCGTACTGGCTCCCTTCTGCAAATGGACATTAGCGCCTTCCAGAGCCGCGCCGGTGGAAGCATCTTTGACAATTACCAAAAAACTGGTGGGGGTTGAATTAGTGCCCAAAATCATAGTGAAGGTCTGGTTACTGGAAGGCTGGACTCCTATCTTTTGGATGGGCGAAGTGCCTACAACAATCCAGGGCTGGCCAATAAGCAGGGTGGGGGTATAAGTATCCCACTCTATGCCCGTTAACGCCACCTGGCCGCTGGCAGAAGTCTCGTCCTGGTTATACTTGTAAACCGAAGGGCTGGTGCCTATAAGCTTATTGCCCACTATATTCATATCCACGCCGCTCAAGTTACTGCAAAAACCGTCCAGGGTCTTTATTGTTAAATTGGCCAAGAGGTCAATGGCAAAAGGAATTGCGGTTACCGAACCGTTAACTACAGTCGCGTCGGGCTTGGTAGGGTTAGGGTTGCTCACTGTAACCGGATAAGTTTGGTCAGTTGAATAAGCCGGTTTACTAACCACCAGGCGGTAGTTATTGGTAGCCGCTGGCAAGCCAACTTCTATCCACTCCCCGTTTACATCGCTCTTTCTGTCCAAAATAATGGCAGGGCTGATGGCGGGGTATTGAATGTGGATGTCGGCATTAGGTACGGCGTTGCCGCCGGCATCAAAAACAGTTACCTTGATAGCTCCCGCGTTGGTGGTTCCTTCCAGCCCTTTTGGAGAAACAGTGGTTAAAAATTTGGTGACCAGGCCGGTCGCCGCGTTAACTACACTCATTTTAACTTGCTTGTAGTCAGCCGGGGCAGGGTCGGTCCCGAGTACAATTGTGCCGTCGGCCGGGTCATCTATGTAAGTAACTTCGTAATAAATTTTGTAAGTAAACCCCTGGATTTGGGTGGTAATGGCGTTGCTAAAATCCACCAGCGCACCCTTGGGGTTGCCATTTAATGTTCCCACGTCAGCATAAGGAATATTTCGCACAATTTCCAAATAATTGGAGGCTAGTGAAGCGAGCGCGGTTTTTTCCCGGGCAAGTTTTACTGTCCTGCTCAGCAAACCAAAAACTCCCAAAACGCCAATTATGAGCAGGGCAAATATGGCAAGTCCAACCAACAGTTCAATAATAGTAAAACCTTTTGATTTAATTTTTTCCCTCATTTTTGTTTCTAAAAAATGCTTTGATATTTCTATTATTATACCATGTTTTGTGACAAAATAAAAATGCACAGTGGAGTCCATTGTGCATTAAAATATCCTTTATTTATTCCTTGAATATAAGCCAACTAATTGGGCTTGTTGTATAATATGTCCGTTAATGGCTTTTATTAAATCAATGTCCGTTGAGTAGGATGGAATTGTGAGTTTGGTGTCCAAAGCGTAAAGGCTAAAAACATACCTGTGCGTACCGTAAGGAGGACAGGGCCCGCCGTAAGTATTTTGTCCGCTTGAAGTTTTTCCCTGGATGGCACCTACCGGCACGGAGTCTTCTTCTACACGATTTGTATCCGGGGGCAGATTCCACAAAAGCCAGTGCACCCATCCGCCAACTGACAAAGGCACAGGCGCGTCGGGGTCATTAACCATCAGCGCCAAACTTTGAGCCGACTTTGGCACATTTGTAAATTCCAGCGGCGGGTTAACGCTGTCGCCGTCGCAAGTGTACTTGGAAGGTATGTTTTGGTTTTCGGAAAAAGCCGGACTTTGGATTTGCATGGGCTTGGGAGGGTTATTGGCGTTTTGGCCGCTGGATGAAGGCGGAGTAATATTTTTATTTTGCCTGCTTTGCCAAAATATAAAACCGCTTGCCAGCAAAAGTAAAATTACTATTGTAAATGTCTTTTTCATTTTAATCTTTCAGCCGTTCTTTAAAGGCACAAAAGGCCCGCTTACTTCCGTAACCTCCACATTTTCCACACGCGCGCCCATTGGCCCCTGCTTGCACCATTCAACCAACTCATTCAGCTTGTCTTCTTGCCCTTCGGCGTCCACCAGCACTGCCCTGTCCGCGGTATTTTCCGCCCTGCCTTGCAAGCCTAAATCCACGAACTTTTCGTAAGCGCAAAACCTAAAGCCGACTCCCTGGACCTTGCCTGTAACTTTTACATTTATGTGTTTGTTCATAGATAAAGTTACCCTGAATTAAATTGAATGGGTGTTTTTTACATTTATATGTTTCATAAAAAATCATCCTGGGTTAAACCGAATGGAAAATTTTTAGACTTATACGCCTATCCAAAAACTAATGCGCGTGACCGGCATGCCTGCCGTCGGCGCTTTCCGAAAAAGATGCCAAAAATTTCAGCCACTTTTCCGGCAGCCTGTTTTCCATGGCGCCGGATATGACCCTTTTTAAAAAATCGCCCTTAATGTAGCTGCCTCCAAAGTTTTCCGGGCTCTGGACATATACCCAGGCTTTAAAAATTTCACCGTACTGGCTTTTTACGGTTACTTCCCGCCTGTTAAAAACCGTGGGGTAGCCGTCAAAGTCGTCCAAAATATCCAAGCCTTCCTGGTCAACTTCATATAAGACGCCAAAAACCCGCGAGCCGGTTTTTTCACGAATATTAGCATAGCCCCGGTGGTCGGGGCCAAATTCAAAACCGTCCAAAGCGGCCGCGCCCAAGACGCTAAAATGCCAGCCGCATAGCCTGCGCATATGCTCAAAACTCATATTGGAACTGTAGGCAAAATAATGCATAAACGGCGAGTGAAAATCTTTGTAGCATTAATTCTACAAAAAAACGGAATCCAGCGCAAGCGCGGAGGAGTTTCCGTTTTATAAAATTATAGGGTTTTTTTTATGTGCTCCATGGCGAATTTCAGGCTGGAGCCGACTTTTTTTCCGGGGTTAAAAATATTCTTAGGGTCAAAAATCGCCTTAACCTGCGCAAACAGCCCGGTTATTTCCGCGCCGTACATTTTTTCCAAATACGGCGATCGGATAAGCCCGTCATTATGCTCGGCGGTAATTGAACCCCCGTATTTTATTACCAAATCGTAAACTAAATCCGCCAGTTCTGGAATAATTTTCCGCTGGTCTTCTTTGGTCAAATCCATAAGCGGGATAATATGGAAATTGGCGTCGCCGGCATGGCCGGCAATAGTGTAGATGAGTGATGGGTATTTGGCCAAAATGGCATTAAGCTCGGGCAAAAATTGCGGCAACTGCGCCGGATGCACCACAATGTCGTCTATAAAAGGGGCGGTGGAAAGGCCATGGGTGTGCTGGCGCAGCAAATTAAAGCTCTCCCTTCTGACTACCCAATATTTCTGGGCTTCGGCCTCATTTTTTGTAACATGGGTTTTTAATTTGAATTTGGAAATAACTTCCTTTTGCGCTAAAAAAATTTTTTCGCGGATTTCCTGTTCGCTGTCGCCGGTAAATTCCGCAATAAGAATAAGTTTAGGTACGCCGCCGGTTATGGTCATCCAGAGTTCGGGCAAAAATTGCAGGCCCAAAGTTATTAAATTAAAGGAGCCCTTTCCGCCGGAGGCGGATTCGCCGTTGGCGAACATCCGCTTAATCATGTCAGGCAAAAAACGCATGGCCAAATTAAAGGTGTGGTCGTCAAAACTTTCAAAACTTTCTGGCTTGTATTTTCCTATCATAGCCACAACATCGCCCAAGTTGGCTAAATCTTTCATAAATACCACCAACAGGCCGCTCTTTGTTTTGGGTTTAACCAGCCGGATCTTAATTTTAGTAATAAGGCCCAGCGTCCCTTGCGCGCCGGTAAAAATTTTTGCCATGTTGAATTTGGACTTTGCCTTATCCCAAACTTCCCACAGCAAATAACCGGCAGAGTTTTTGGAAGTCGTGGGTTTGGCCTTTTGGATTTCCTGATAGTTGTCTTTCAATAAACGGAACATTTTCCTGTAAATTTCGCCTTCAAAGCCCGTGAGCTTTAATTTTTGCTCCAGCTCATGTTCGTTAAGTTCCCCAAAAGCATATTCGTTGCCATCAGAAAGCACCAAGCTAAGTTCCTGTACATAGTCCTTAGTTTGTCCGTAAGATAAAGATTTTTCCCCCGCCGAATTGTTTGCGACCATGCCGCCCAGGGTATTTAGGCTTTTAGATGCCGTGTAGCATGGTAAAATCAAACCCTTTTCCAAAGTGGCTTTTTCAAAATCGCGATAGTAGACGCCTGGCTCTACAGTAGCCAGGCCGTCCGTGTATTTTCTCCCCTCTCCCCCTGGGAGAGGGTCGGCCTGCCCGCCGAAGCCTTGGCGAAGGAGGGGGTGAGGGTTTGGAAAAGCTGATGAAGATTCTATTTTTATTATTTTGTTGAAGTGCGCGGGAAATTCACAAATGATTGACTCGCCTATTGCACCGCCGGACATATCTGTCCCGGCCGAGCGCGCGGTAATGGAAAGCCCGGGATTTGCTTCCTTGGTTCCGTTGGCCCACTTAACCAGCGCTTTTACATCTTCCGCGTCTTTAGGATGGACAATGCACGCAGGCTTAATTTCAAAAATACTGGCATCGCGGCTGTACTTTACCAAACTCGCCTCGTCAGTTTCCACCTCGCCTTTAATTTTTGTTTTTATTTCATGATAATCTGTCATTTGGTATATTATAGCATAAGATTCCTCAACTATCTAAAATCTTTATGCTGTTTTGTGGCCGGTTTTTTAAATAAAATTTCGGAAATAAAATTCGCGCCGTATAAGTAAGACAGTTTAATAAGGCCATGCGCGTTTAACCTTCTTGCTGATGACTGGGCCTTAAAGCTGCTTAAAAATTTTACCTTGCCGACGTTGTGGAGCCTGCGGGCTATGTTGGTATCCTCCCCATAAAATTCTATCGCGGTATCGAAGCCGCCAATATCCAAAAGCGCCTGCCTCTTTGCCACAAAATTCCCCCCTTGGACAAGGTAGCCGGTAAACAGGGCAATAAATTGGGCACCCTTATACCAAACTTTCATTAGTAAGCCTAAAAAAACTTTTGAGTTCGGCAAGTCGTAAAACTCGTAGGGGCCGCTCAGGCAAACCAGCTTTGGGTCTTTTTCAAACTCGCGATTTAAAATTTCAAACCATTCTTTGCTTACGTGGGTGTCGGCATCCACGCATGCCAGCAAATCGCCTTTAGCGGCTGTGAGCCCCGCCTGTCTGGCATAGGTCAAGCCTTTTCGATTTTCCTTTACGACTTTTACATTTGGAAAAGTTGACGACACTTCGGCTGTCTTGTCCGTACTGGCATTATTAATGACAATAATTTCCAAAAGGTTTTCCGAGGCACACTCTATAATAGCCCTTAAAGTATCGCCAATGTATTTTTCTTCATTATACGCGCAAATGGCAAAGCTGATGGTTTTCATAAAAGAGCCCATAGGCTAATTCGTGCGAATTAGCCTATGGTGGTTAGTTATTCAAAAATTTAAAATCTTTAAGATTGTAGATAACGTCTTTTCTCTCCGCGATAATACTCCATTTATGGTTTTGGGCGATTTTCGCAAGGTGCAAATTTGGATTAAAGGCAATTGGCCTGCCTACCAAAGAAAGCATGGCTATATCAGTTTCAGTATCACCCACCGCGATGGAATTGCCAAGTTTAATTGATGGATACTTCTTAGTAAGGCTTTTTATTATTTTGGCTTTGTTAAAAGCGGAATCCAGGCTTGTGACTTTACCCGTAAACTTGCCGTTTATAACTTCCAACTCCGTGCCAAAACAGACATTAAAACCAATGGCCTTGGCGTAGGCCGAAACTATATAGGAAGGCGAGCCTGAAATGGCCGCTAAAAAATAATTTTGTGCTTTTAGCTTTTTTATTAAATCCCTGGTAAACCTGTACACTCGGTCCTTTTGGAAGGCAATGACTTTTTTGGCAACGGAATCAACCTTTTTAAATTCTTTACCGGAAATATGCTTTACATAAATTTTAACCACTTTGTTTATGTACGCCTCATAACTGCCCTTGCGGTTAACCCACGCCAAATATTCTTTTGCTATTTCTTTTTGCGCGGCCTTAGGAAAAATACCGGCGTCCACCAGGGCGTGGCTCAATTCAATGAGCAAACTTGACCGGAAGATTGTGCCGTCTATGTCGAACACCGCGAGTTTTGTGGGGCTGGTATGTTTCATCTATGATATATTATAGCATTTTCTTTTGTTTTGTTTGACAGGTAATAAAAACCTTTGTAGAATGTAACAAAGCAGACTAACGGAGGAAAAAAGAGAATTTTGATCTCGCAAGAGGTCTATAGGAGATGTTTGTACATCTGCCCTCATTTTCGCTTCGGGTTGCTAACTTGGATCCCGCATTCAGGTGCGGGAATCATTTCAGGAGAAAGAAAGTATGAACAACGGTAACAATTGGAATAACGAAGGAAACTACACGGCCAACGGCCCCGGCCGGAACAACACCAACCAGAACTGCAACGTCGTGCAGAACGGTCGGTAATATCGCGGGCTGAATGGCATGTAGTTCCACAATAATTGTCCCACAAGGATGATGTTACAGCTTGCTGGATTGCCATTCGGCGCTATCATTCAACTCGATAAATTTAAACTCTTATACCAGAAAGTCGGCAGGCAGAGACGGACCTCACCTAGCCGACCCACCCTGGAGGGGTGAGAAGGGCTTACAGGTTGCCCTTCGTTAACAGAGCTCCCTTCCAGGGTCCGCTCTTAAATTCTCTTAAATCTTTTATGCCGACCTACCCCGTCTGGCATCGGGAGTAAATTCAGGCTTTGGCCCGGGTTTACTCCTCTTTTTTATTTTATAAAGTGTTGACAAGCCCTTTAATTTTCCTTACACTGGGAGTGTAGCGTCTAAGGTAAATTATCAATTTTAACTTTATAAATGCAGCGCATTTACGTCCGTTCCACTATCCAAGATGCCCGGGCAAAAGTAAAAAGAAATGCCTTTATTGCCCTGGGGCTTAAAAATAAAATAGGGGCAATCCGCCTTGTGGAGTGCTACACAATAGACGCAAGGCTTGACGCTAAACAACTTGAAAAAACCAAAAGCCTTCTGGCTAATCCACTAACGCAAAAAACCGATACTAAGCACTTGGCACTAAGCACTAAGCACTTTTCTTTCGCCATTGAAATAGGCTTCCTGCCCGGAGTAACCGACAACCTGGGACAGACCGCCAAAGAAACCTTAGCCGATGGCGCCAAAGTGAAGTTTAAGCCTGGACAGAACGTTTATTCGTCCCAGGTCTTTTTTATTTCCGGCACTCTTTCTTTGAATGATGCTAAAAAAATTGCCGGCTCACTGCACAATCCCCTCATCCAAAAAGCGGCAATTACAAATTGGGTAGATTTCCAAAAAAACGGACTTGAACAAACAATCCCAAAAGTAAAAATTAGGTCTTCGGGCAAAGTGGCTAGGGTAAATTTAAATGTCGGCGACGAAGAACTGGCTAAGCTGGGGAAACTGGGAATTTTAAATTCAGATAAAAGACAAGGGCCCCTGGCTTTGTCTTTGGAAGAGCTTAAGGCAATCCGCGAATATTTTAACAAACTGGGAAGGCAGCCTACAGACATAGAACTGGAAACCCTGGCGCAAACCTGGTCGGAGCACTGTAAACATACTATTTTTGCCGACCCGATGGATGACTTGAAAAACGGCATTTACAAAACTTACATAAGAGCGGCAACCGAAATAATACGCAAACAAAAACACAGGCAAGCGAAGCCCCGTACCGGAGGGGCTACGACTGGTACTGGGGATTTTTGCGTTTCCGTTTTTACGGATAA
The DNA here is from genome assembly GCA_023245895.1 of Candidatus Doudnabacteria bacterium. Classification (GTDB taxonomy): domain Bacteria; phylum Patescibacteriota; class Doudnabacteria; order UBA920; family UBA920; genus PALSA-1336. Next base: position 1,777 of record JAHFJJ010000017.1, on the reverse strand, counting down.
CGCCGGCGGCATTGCTTTTGACAAAAACTATATAATTGCCCATAAAGTTGAAACCCATAATTCACCTTCGGCTTTAGATCCTTTTGGGGGCAGTATTACTGGCATAGGCGGCGTTAACCGCGACGCCATAGGTTTTGGGCTGGGCGCAAAACCGGTGGCCAACTTCTACGGATTCTGCCTTGCCGACCCGAACGACAAAACAAAATTATATCGCGATAAAGAATTAACACAACCCATGCTTTCGGCCCGCAGGATTATGGACGGGGTTGTGGCCGGCATTAACGCGGGCGGCAACCAAAGCGGTATCCCCACGCCTTTGGGTTTTCTATACTTTGATTACCGCTTCCGCGGCAAGCCCCTGGTTTTTGCCGGAACTTTGGGACTAATCCCAAAAAAAATTAACGGGCGCAAGTCCTGGCAAAAACAGGCCAGGCCCGGGGACTTAATTGTTATGGTAGGCGGCCGCGTTGGCCTGGACGGCATCCACGGCGCGACTTTTTCTTCCGAAGGCCTGGACGCCAACTCCCCCGCAGGCGCGGTACAAATTGGCGATCCTATTACCCAAAAAAAACTTAGCGACGCCATTTGTAAGGAAGCCCGCCAAATGAATTTATACAACAGCATAACCGACTGCGGCGCCGGAGGCCTTTCTTCGGCTGTCGGGGAAATGGCCAAAGAAGCGGGCGGGTGTTTGGTAAAATTGGACGCCGTGCCGTTAAAATACCCCGGCCTTTCACCCTGGCAAATTTGGATATCGGAATCCCAGGAAAGGATGGTCTTGGCCGTACCAAAAAATAAATGGAAAAAATTTGAAAAATTAATGGAGGCGAGGGGCTGTGAAGCTAGTGTAGTCGGCGAATTTAAAAATGACGGCAAATGCAAAGTCAGCTACAGCGGCAAAATAATTTTGGATATTGAAATGAACTTTTTGCACAATGGCCGACCTAAAAAAAATATGGCTACTCGCAATCCACAATCCACAATCCGCAGTCCAAAAATTTCTTCAAAAAAAGATTACTCTGAACAAATTCTAAAACTTTTGAATAGGCTTAACATCACCTCCACCGAATTCGTAAGCCAACAATACGATCACGAAGTCCAAAGTTCTAGCATTCTAAAGCCGCTTCAGGGCCGGGGGAAAGTTAACAGCGAAGCCGCGGTTATACGCCCGGTTTTAAATTCCAAAAAAGGTGTTGTACTTTCCTATGGTTTAAATCCTCTTTTGTCCGAAGTTGACCCTTATGCTATGGCCGCGGCGAGCATAGACTCGGCCATTGCTTCCGCGGTTGCGGCCGGAGCGGATGTGGATTATTTGGCACTACTGGACAACTTCTGCTGGTGCTCGCCGGAAGATCCTAAACGGCTATGGCAACTAAAAGAAGCCGCCCGAGCCTGTTTTGAAATTGCCGTGGACTTTGGCACGCCATTTATTTCCGGCAAGGACAGCATGTATAACGACTTTAAAGGGTTCGCGGCAGATGGAAAGCCTTTAAAAATCTCTATTCCGCCCACTTTGCTTATTTCTACCGTGGGTGTAATCCCTAATATAGAGAAGGCTGTTTCGCTGGATGCCAAAATGCCCGGCGACTTGCTCTATATATTAGGTGAGACAAATGACGAACTAGCAGGCAGCGAATACGAGCAATTTATTGCTCCCTCCCCTCCTAAGGGGAGGGCCGGGGAGAGGTTGCAGATTTTTGGCCAAGCGCCCAAGGTTGACGCTCATAAAAACCACAAACTTTACAAGTCATTATTCAACTGCACACAGGAAAATTTA
>JAHFJJ010000016.1 GCA_023245895.1 Candidatus Doudnabacteria bacterium | reverse complement strand
GACCCGTTTGGCTCAATACTGCTTCCGGCAATTTTAATTATGGCCGGTTCCCCAATTGTTTTTGGCGCGGCTAAGCCGGTGCCCGTGAACTATAACAACCTTAAAAATCCTAAAAGCGGTATGGCATTGGTTAGTTTGGCCGGGCCGCTGTCTAATTTTGCCTTGGCAGTTTTGTTTACCATACCCATTAAGCTGGGCCTTGCCAACTCCATCGCCTACCCAATTTTACTACAGGCGATTTTAATTAACCTGGTTTTAGGCACATTTAATTTAATTCCCATCCCGCCGCTAGATGGCAGTAAAATCTTGGCCTCCCTGGCGCCTGACGAATGGATGTATAAAATTTTGGAATGGGAGCGCTACGGGTTTGTTTTAGTTTTAATATTTTTGTATCTCGGATGGCTGGAATATATTTTATTGCCGGTGCTTATGGCTTACAGCAGGATTTTTGGGATTGATTTTGGATTTTAATAGTTTCTGGTTATAATTGCAGAATTAGAAAGCGCCGGCTTCTCCATAAAAACGAAGAAGGCCGGCGTTATGTTTAGTGGACAGTTGGCACTTGGGGAATAGTAACGCATCCACCTAGAAAATCCAGGCAGTGGATGCATTCCATTACCCTCAGGCACCTGGGCGAACCGTCTGGCGGGGGAGGCTGTAGTATAGTCCATTGTCCTCCGCCCTCGTATTCATAGGTGTAGCTTAGGGCTAAATCGGCCCACACACCGTCGCAGCGATGCTGCGGCGCTTGAATTCTTACCCCCTGCTGCGCAGTCATTGCTTCCTCCTATTTTTGACAATAGCAAAGGAAAAAAGCTTTGTAAAGCTGTGCATAAAAAAGAAGCGCTGGCCCTTGCTTCGTCAAAACGAAGAGGTGCCGGCGCTTGCTTTTTACTGCTAAAAACCAAACTGTTGGTTGGTCCATGTCTTCAGGGCCCTATCCCCATCTTTGAGCCACGCTCTGAATACCCAACCTCTTTCAAGATTGGCTTTGGCTCTGGTGAACCAATCATCTGCTTCCTGAAGGGCAGCAGCATCGGTTGTTTGCTCAATTTGAAAAGAATGGGTGCCAGCATTCGTGTCTTTGAGTGAAGGCAGGCATTGCTGCCAGACTAAATTGTACATTTGGGCCTCCTTGGAAACTGGGTAATAGTAGCAATTTGACAGCTTTATGTCAATCCTCTATAATCACAACAATTGAATAAGAAACCCTCCCGCAAGGGAGAATTACCTTATATCAAGTCGCAGAGTTTGGGAAGAATGCAAGTGTAGCGCGCCGATTTATCGGCAATCCAAGGACGCCCATAAATGGGCACGCTACAGGCTATCATCAACAGGTTTCTGATGACGTACCAAGCAAGCGAAGTAGCAAAAAATCCTTTTTTTGTGAATGGATTTTTTTGTTGCTTAGATTTAAATAATTAGTGTGCCATCCAGAACCCGAATGCATCTGAGGGTGAAGGATCCCTTAGCTTAGCCAACTGCCAAGTTTAAGGGATTCCTCGTCGGCTGCACTCCTCGGAATGGTACAAGAAAGAAAGAGAATGCCTACAATAAATCAGCTGGTCAGAAAGGGCCGCCATGCTTTTCAGTATAAAAGCAAAAGCCCGGCTTTAATGCGCAGGGTGAACTTAATCAAGAACAAGACCTTGTTTATAAAAACCGGGGCGCCTTTTATGCGCGGCGTGTGCTTAAAGGTGTACACCACCACGCCGAAAAAGCCGAACTCGGCTTTGCGTAAAGTTGCCAAGGTCAAATTGACCAACGGCATGGAAGTTATTGCTTACATTCCTGGTATTGGCCACAATTTGCAGGAACACAGCGTGGTTATGATCCGCGGAGGACGCGTAAAAGATCTTCCTGGTGTCAGGTACCACATTGTGCGTGGTAAGTTAGATACTCTCGGCGTCGACGGGAGAAAGAGAAGCCGTTCTAAATACGGAGCTAAGAGAAAATAATTAGAGAATAGTGCATAGCGAATAGAGAATAGGGTAAGGCACTTGTTTTCTCCTATTCACTAAGCACTTTGCACTAAGCACTAGAATTTATGCCAAGAAAATCCAGAAGCTACGACAAACACGTTCCCGAACCCGACCCAAAGTACGGCTCGGTTAAATATGCCAAATTTATAAACTACATTATGGAGCGCGGGAAAAAGAACGTCGCGCGCAAGATTTTTTATGATGCGTTGGATATAGTAGGGGAGAAGGTAAAGAATATCCCTGTCGCGACTCCAGCCGCACCTGCCAAACCATCAGCTTCCGATAAACCGTCAGCCGATAAAGCTTCCGCTCCCAAAGAACAAAAGCCTTTGGACGGCCGCTCAGTATTTGATATTGCTTTAAAGAATGTCGCCCCGATTATGGAATTAAAATCCAGGCGTATTGGCGGCGCGAATTATCAGGTGCCTATGGAAGTTATGGAACCCCGCAGGACCACTTTGGCCATGCGCTGGTTGCTTGCGGCGGCTAAAAGCAAAAAAGGGGCGCCTATGAAAGAAAAATTAGCCGGAGAAATTTTGGATGCCTTTAATAAAACCGGTATAGCTATGAAGAAGCGTGAAGACGTCCACAGAATGGCCGAAGCTAACAAGGCTTTCGCCCATTTCGCTCGTTTCGGACGCAGGTAATCTTAGTGTGTCATTCTGAACTTGTTTCAGAATCCACACAAAGGAAATGGGTCCTGAAATAAATTCAGGACGACACACTTAGAGGAACTTTGAAAATATAAAAGAAGAACGCCGACCCTTACCGCGGAAGCGGCAGGTGTCGGCGAGATTATCGCAGGCCCTTATACTTATTAAACACTTTTACCTTGAGGCCTTGGCAGACCACTGAGCCTGTAAACACGGAAAAGGGACGGCTCATTTGGATTTTTTCACGGATAACGGCCTTTAGTAAGACGACCGCCTCCTCCTTGTTGAGACATTGCACGGTAGCATTAATGCGTTCATCCTTTTCCGCATATTTTGCCGTGAGGTCCTCGTCATGTACAGCTCCAGAGAGCCGGTAGGTTAGCATCCTGGGCATTACCCTTCCTCCTTATTTAACAAACAAGAATAGCATAAAAGAAAATCCGGCACAAGAGCCGGAATGAAACAAAATCTTGTGCTCAATCATTTAAATCTTAATTAATTTTTTAAATCCCTCCTTCGCTAAAGCTTCGGAGGGCAAGCAAACTTATGCCCCTAGAATATCCAATTGAAGTTACTTGTAACGTCCGAATTATTAGCCACTTTGTAAGGGTTTAAATGTAGGTAAAAAGAAAAGCGCCTCAATCACCGGGATGGTGAAAAGGCGCGGATAGCGGGTGTAGGCAGAGATTTCTAAGTTAGTATATGTCCTGTCTACGATTTGGGTGTGTACTTTACAAGCACATGGCCATCATGGTGAACCTCGCGGTTATGGTCAACTCTCTTTACGAGGTTAATGGGGCCGACTTTGAAACTCTTAGGCTTCTCCTCTTCCAGCCATTGGTTGATTTGTTGCTCTAGGCTGGGAGGCCCCATCCATTCTTGGAACTGTTTTACCTTAGGGCCAGTATACATGGCTTTTCCTCCTACACTAGGGATATGTCAGATTAGCAACTACGCATCATTTTGTAAAGCCAAATTTTAACTAAAAATTAATCACTAAAAACTATCAATTAACATATGCCTAGAGAATATCCTATAGAAGTCACTCGCAATATTGGTATCATCGCGCATATCGATGCGGGTAAGACCACAGTTACCGAAGGTGTTTTGTTTAACACCGGTATGATCCACAAAATCGGCGCGGTACACGAGGGTGAGACTACGACCGACTGGATGGAGCAGGAACGCGAACGCGGAATTACCATTACTGCGGCCGCGGTCACTTGCTATTGGGCGCCGAAATTTATTAAATTGGCCGGAGATGTTAAGCACAAAATTAACATTATAGACACCCCGGGCCACGTGGACTTTACTGTGGAAGTAGAACGTTCTTTGCGCGTTTTGGACGGCGCTGTTACGGTTTTTGACGGCAAAATGGGCGTTGAGCCCCAGAGTGAAACCGTATGGCGCCAGGCTGATAAATACAACGTGCCGCGCATTTGCTTTATTAACAAAATCAACCAGACCGGCGGCGACTTTTACAAATCTTTAGACAGCATTTTAAAACGCTTGTCGCCCAACGCTTTTCCGATTGTTTTGCCGATTGGTTTTGAAAAAGAAATTTGCGGCGTGGTGGATTTAATTAATATGAAGGCCTACACTTATAAAGATTTTACGGACAAGGAATTTACCGTGGGCGAAGTGCCGGCGGATATGCTGGAAAAAGCCAAAGAATACCGCCACAAACTCTTGGAAAAAGTGGTGGAGTCCGATGATGTGCTAATGGAAAAATATTTGGGCGGCCAGGAACTTACAGAGCAGGAATTTTTAATGGCGATTCGCAAATCCGTACAAAGCGGAAAATTCTTTCCGGTTATGGGCGGGGACGGCCGCGGCATTATAGTTCAAACTCTTTTGGATGCCGTGGTTAACTTTTTGCCCAATCCTTTAGACAGGGGCTCGGTAAAAGGCCATGACATTAAAACTGGGGCTGACATGGAAAGAAAACCAAGCGACGATGAGCCTTTTACGGCTTTGGCTTTTAAAATTGCCACAGACCCATTCGTCGGACGTCTTTGTTTCTTCCGAGTGTACGCCGGAAAACTGGAAGCGGGTTCTTATGTTTTAAACGCCCGCACAGGGGACAAAGAACGCGTTGGCCGTATTGTGCGCATGCGCGCGGACGAACGCGACGAAGTTAAAGAAGTTTTTGCCGGCGACATTTGCGCGCTGGTGGGACCTAAAAATACTTTTACCGGCGACACTTTGTGCGACGTGGAAAAACCAATCCAGCTGGAAACCATTAAATTCGCCGACCCGGTTATTTCCATGTCCATTGAGCCTAAGACCAAAGCTGACCAGGAAAAAATGGGTATTGCTTTGCAAAAACTTGGGGAAGAAGATCCAACCTTCCACATTAAAGGCGATGAAGAAACCCAGCAAACCATTATTAGCGGTATGGGCGAACTTCACCTTGAAATCATCGTCGACAGAATGAAAAGAGAATTTAAAGTCGAAGCCAACGTTGGCAAGCCCGAAGTCGCTTACAAAGAAACCATCAAAAATACCGCTGAAGCCGAAAGCAAGTATATTCGCCAGTCCGGCGGTAAAGGACAATACGGACACGTTTATTTGCGCATTGAACCGCTGGAACGCGGCAAAGGCTACGAATTCGTGGACGAAATTGTCGGCGGTGTTATTCCAAAAGAATTTATTAAGCCGGTGGACAAAGGCATTCAGGAATCCGCGGCTAACGGCGTTATTGCGGGTTACCCGTTGGTAGACTTTAAAATTGCTTTGTACGACGGTTCTTACCACGACGTCGACTCTTCGGAAATGGCGTTTAAAATTGCCGCTTCCAAGGGACTTCAGGAAGTTGTTAAGCGCGCCACTCCTATCATCTTAGAACCTATTATGAAAGTGGAAGTTATTACTCCGGAAACCAACATGGGCGATGTTATTGGCGACCTTAACAGCAAGCGCGCGCAAATTAACGAAATGACTGACCGTTTGCACCTTAAAGTTATAGACGCGTTTGTTCCTTTGAGCGAAATGTTCGGCTACGCTACTGCTTTAAGATCGATGACCCAAGGACAGGCATCCTACACCATGGAATTCGACCACTACGCTGAAGTGCCAAAGAATGTTGCGGAAAAGATTATTGAGTCGAGAGCTGGTATAAATGTTAGAAAGGGTATGTAAATAAAAAACGAGGGCGGATCGTTGGACTTCTTCCAATGATCCGCTCCTCTTGTTCAGGATACTGGGTCGACCTCGATGTGCAGACCGACAGGCTTCTTGCAAGCCAACTCCACGATCTGGTCGGGATTCATCTTGATTATCTCGCCCTGGTGCATTGGAATTCCGTTGACCCAGAGCGTTCCGAAGACTACGGTCACGGTATGGAACTCGGATCCTCTGGTTCCCAGAATTCCGAGATCTGTCGCGGAACCGAAGCGGAACGGCCTGCAAGGTTCTATTATTGCAAAGCCAGCTGTGAATCCCTTACCTTCTAAAACAAGCCCGTGAAACCCATGATCGTGAATGTAGTTAACCTTTGCCTCCATTGTGCTCCTCCTGTCCAAGTTGGACAGCTAATAATATCAGAAAAGCAAGGTCTTGTAAAGACATTTAATTTCTATATATGGCTAACCTTCAAGACATCATAAATTTATCTAAAGTCGACGGCGGGAAGTTTTTTGTTATAGATGAAAGCGGGGACGCTAAACTGGTTATTATGCCGGTGGAAGAATACCAGCGGCTGCTTTTGGGCAAACTCCAGCGCCAGGTAATGGATGTTGAGAAAATAAACAAGGAAATAATTAAGGCCCAATTATCGGAAGAACCTGAAGTCCCATCAGCGCCCAAAACTAAAGGCCCAAGCGTGGAAAGCTATCCTGAAATTTCTAAGAATGATTTACGCGCTGAAGTAATTGACCCAAGCTTTGATTTTGAAGGGCCGAAAGTAGAAATAGACGATTTATAAAGCAAATTTTAAAGGCTCAACCAATTGTTGAGCCTTTGTGCTATAATATTTATATGACTTATAAATTTACAACAATTATAAATAAAGAAGGCAAATGGTTTGTCGCGCGCTGTGTTGAACTTGGGGTTGTAAGCCAGGGTAAGACAGTTGAATCGGCAAAAAATAATCTTAGGGGAGCCGTTTCATTATATAACTCATTAACTTAAATTATATGACTACATTGACAATTCCTAAAGAATTAAGCAAAGAAAAAGATTTAGTGGTAATTCCAAAAAGGGTTTATCTGGAGTTTTTGCAATTCCAAAAAAAAGCGGGTAAACCAGCCTATGCAATTCCAAAGCTTCCCCAAAAAATCCGCTATTTTAAGCCTACGGCAAGAGAATTGAGAGAATTAAAAAGGGCCAGGAAAGACTATGCGGCCGGCAAATATTTAACTTTGGAAGAATTTAACCAAAAAGTTAACCGATGGCTTTCCAAATAAAAGTTGATCCGGCCGTTTTCAAAGTAATCCAAAAATTTCCGGTTAAAGATATCTTAAGAATCCAGGTTACAATAAACAGCCTGGCGGATAATCCGTATGGCGGGGACATTAAAAAGCTCACCGGCGACAACGTTTGGCGCAGGCGGGTTGGTTCTTATAGAATTTTTTATGAAATCCGCAAAGATGAGCAAGTTGTTTATATTTACAATGTTGAAAGAAGAACTTCTAAAACGTATTAATATGAAAAAATATATAATCATCACAACAATTTTACTTTTAGCCGCGGCTTGCTCGGCCCCGACGACTATTATTAATAATCCGCTTGCGCAAAACGAGCAGCCGGCTTTTGACGGCCGCTTACAAATAGATTCTCCTAAAGAAGGGGACGTAATAGATTCAGCTTTTACCATAACCGGCAAAGCGCAGGACTGGTTTGAAGGGACTATAGCCATTGAAATTTATGATGGGATGGGCAATAACATTTACAAGAGCAGTTTTATTGTGCCGGACAATTATGGCCATCCGGCAGCGTTTGTACAGGGTATTCATTTAAGCGAAAGTATTCTTCCGGCTTCCCAAAGAGGGCGGATAGAATTTATTGACTATTCCGCCAAAGACGGCAGCGTGGTTTATAGAAGAGTAGTGAATATTAAGTTTAAAAATTACGTCGCGGAAAATTCCTTGCAGCTTCCCATAAAATACGACAACAAGCAATACGGTTTTATTTTTTCTTTGCCGGAAAGCTGGAAAGGCTACGCAATAATTACGCAGACCAGCGGGGGATGGAGCTGGGAAGCCAGCAAGGATCTTGATGATTCCACAATTATTGCCAAGGGCCCGGCAATAATTATCCGCAGCCCTTTATGGACAGCCGCCAAACCTTATCAGGACATTCCAATAGAAGTTTTTACCTTACAGCAATGGCAGGATATCCAGAGTGGAAAAATTTTGTATCGCACGGCCGCCCCGGTCGGGCCCGCCGAGCTTGGCCGCAACAGCAAATATGTTTTTGCATTGCCTCCCCGTTATAGTTTCGCAGAGCCGGACGGAGTACGGGAAGTTGATGATATTATACAAAAGCATCCTTTAGCCGCTTATTAGGCGTTTGACAAATTCTGTAAATATCTTTAGAATAAGTTTTAGCTGGAAAGCTAAATTTATAAATCAATAATTAATTATCGCCTTGGATTCCATCTTGGAAAAAAAGAGATAAACCCTTGGTACTGTATCGGGATCGAGAGATATAGTACTAAGGGTTTCTCGGGCGAAGTGTCTTGTAGTCAGCCCATTTATGGGCTCATCAAACAGCTGATAAATCAGCTAACTACAATTAACACAGAAAGATAATCAAAACTATGGCAGACAAATTTGACCGTAGCAAGACCCACGTTAACGTAGGCACTATTGGCCACGTAGACCACGGCAAAACAACTTTGACCGCGGCTATTACCACTGTGCTTGCCAAAACCGGCCATGCTAAGGCCAGGGCGTACGACACAATCGACAACGCTCCGGAAGAAAAAGCCCGCGGTATTACTATTAATACCTCGCACTGTGAATACGAGTCCGACAAGCGCCACTACGCGCACGTTGACTGTCCGGGACACGCTGACTACATCAAGAACATGATTACCGGCGCCGCCCAAATGGACGGAGCTATATTGGTAGTTAGCGCCGCTGACGGCCCAATGCCCCAGACCCGCGAACACATTTTGTTAGCCCGCCAGGTAGGCGTGCCTTACATTGTGGTTTACATGAACAAGTGCGACATGGTCCAGGACAAAGAACTTTTGGATTTGGTTGAGGAAGAAATCCGCGACCTTTTGACCAAATACGATTTCCCCGGCAAAGACACTCCAATTATCCGCGGTAGTGCTTTAAAAGCTTTGGAAGGCGACCCGGAATACGAAAAAACCATCAACGAACTCGTCAGTACCTTGGATACCTACATCCCTGACCCGGTCCGCGAAACCGACAAGCCGTTTTTGATGCCTATTGAAGACATCTTCAGCATTGAAGGACGCGGTACTGTAGTAACCGGCAGGATTGAACGCGGACAGGTTAAGATTAACGAAGAAATTGAAATCGTCGGCCTGAAAGCCACCCAGAAAACCGTTGTTACCGGCATTGAAATGTTTAACAAGCAGTTGGACAGCGGTATGGCAGGGGACAACGCCGGAATTTTGCTCCGCGGCACCAAGAAAGACGAAGTAGAACGCGGACAAGTTCTTTGCAAGCCCGGCTCCATAAATCCGCATACCGAGTTCGAAACTGAAATCTATGTTTTGACCAAAGAAGAAGGCGGCAGGCACACGCCGTTCTTTAAGGGTTATAAACCCCAGTTCTACATTCGCACCACAGACGTTACCGGCGACATTACCTTGCCTGAAGGCCAGGAAATGGTTATGCCCGGCGACACCGTGAAATTAACTGTTAAGTTAATTACCCCGGTTGCTTTGGAAGAAAAAGGCAAATTCGCCATCCGCGAAGGCGGGCATACGGTTGGCGCGGGTGTTGTGACTAAAATAATCAAGTAGGCTCATCAGCTTGTAAGTTAATAAGCTGATAAGTGAATGAGAAAACTCCTCCCAAAAACGGGAGGAGTTTTTGTTTGTTCCGGCCTTTTCAAAAACAGATTTTTATGATAGTCTAATGTGTTGTTGGAAAAGGCTTGTTTGGGAGTCATTTTTTATTTATGCTTTTCCCGCGACCAGTCAACAAAGAAAAAGTTCAGGAGGTTAAAATAGTGGAAAAACGGGTCAGTTCTTACAATCCCAATGCGGGGTTTTCCGCCGAAGAGGCCGAGTACTACGAAATTTTCGGCCACGCAAACCATGTGTCTTGCAAGTTGTTCGACAGCGTTGATGTGGCCGGCCGCACAGTGTTTGACCCGGGCTGCGGAGGCGAGCCTACATTTGCCCGAGAGGTCCTGTTAAGGAAGGGGGTTTACATTCCCTCTGATGTGCGGTATGCCGCTTTGGAGGCCATGGGCAATGCCGTAGGCACAGGAGGCTTTTTGGCAGACTTAACGGACCTTGCGGCGGTTCCGTTAATGGCGGGGGCGTATGACTTTACGCATGTTCGTATGGTGCTGCGCCATTTGGGAGACCGGAAAGAGGAAGCGGTTCGTGAAGCAGTCAGGGTAACGGGCATTGCGGCATTTTTTCTTGAGCTGTCGTGGCAAAAGTTGCTTGAGCAGGATTTCCACATTCCGTTGCTGGACGCTTTCGTGGGCCTCAACATGGAGATCATGAAGCAACTGGATGTGGATCCCTTCATGGGCGACAGCTTGGAAGACCTGGTAAGAAGCGCATGCCCGGAAAAGGAGTTTGGTTTTTTTCCCGGAGTCTACGGCCGCGACCAAGGCCCTTACTCACAAGAACTGGTCAAGTTGGGCCGCATGATAGCCTCCCAAATTGACAACCATAACACCGCCAAACGTTTTGCCCAACCGCTCCGCCAGCTTTCGGCGCGGATTGAGGCACAGCCGTTTAGCTTTACTCCGCCGGATTTTCATACCATCACAGTATTCCGCCTCTAAGGCATAGGCCGGAGAACAGGGGAGAAGCGTTTTTATAAACGCTTCTCCTTATTTATTTGACAAAAAAATATTTTAATATATAATTTAGTTATGCATTACAAAGCTGTTTCTATTATTACTATTATTGAAACTACTCTTTCAGCGCGAAGGTTGGCTTTGGCATGATGCAGTAATCATAGAACAAACCAAACACCCTTCGCACAGCGCGAAGGTTTTTTCTTTTTTAAGGAGGATTTACTTTGAAGCAGAGGCTAAAAAATGCTTTGCAGGCCCATTTAGGCCAAACCTCTTCCATTGTCGTGCCGGCATGCGGTTGTGAAAATGCCTGGCAGAGCGGCAAGCAGGATTTCCATCTAACGGATGTTATAAAGGTTACGGTACGGCGCAAACAAGTTACCACGTTGGTCTTTAGTAAAGAGCCGCCCAAACAGCCGATTGCCTACCCTCGGGTCTGGGGCAAGGCAGTATGGCTTCGTGAGCTTACTATGCCGGACGAGCGTAAGTTTGTCAGCGCCATGGAGTTGGAAATTTCTTGCAAAGCCAAAACGCACCATCTTATGGTAAGGCGGGACTGCCCCGTATTCTTAGCGGCCCGGCCCTTTTACAGGGTGATTAAATGAAGCCGCAAATTCAAAACCGGCGGACACAAATGTGTTCGCCGGTAATTTCTTAACCAAAAAATAAATACTAGCATAGTGCGCGGCCGCGCACTATGCTAGTAGACTTGATAGTATCGCTAAAAAGCAGTTTGATGCAAGTAATTTTCCACTGGCAAAAAATACAAATGTGCCAAAAAGATAGTAAATTTGGACAAAAAGAAAGGGCGCAGTATTATGGTAATTACTTACCATAATACTGCGCCCGAATTTGTTACACCTTGAATCGTTTTGCAACGATTTGTTCTGACACCTTGGCCAGGGGGCTAGGACTTTAGCCGTTATTAGATTTTTTTGTGAGGGTTAAAACCTCTCAGCCCGAAAGTGTCAATATCCTCCAGGCTTTGGTTCTTTTTTGTTCCGCTTGCACGTTTCATACGTGGCGGTTTTATGTTACCGAATTTTGCGCCCAGCCTTTTTAAGGCCGCTCTATCTTGCTTCTTTTCTTTCCTCCTTTGGTTTTCTGCTTTTTGTTTTGTCTTTTTCTTTGCGTTCTTTTTCCGCATTTCTGCCTGAAGATCTTCCAGCGTTTTTCCGCTCATCCTTGTTCTCCTAATGTCCCACCGCCGACCTATTTTACTTCGTGAATGTAAGCATCGGTTAAAAAGAAAAACCCGTCCAGGAAGTGTATAAGCATGACCGCTACGATAGTGATCACGTTCACTGCTAGGAACTGGTAAATGTCCCAGCCCAGCCTGAACGCCATAATGTTCAGACTCAACAGCAGTAGTGCCGATACCACCCACGATACTACCACTATCGCTGAGTCGTATGAGAGAACGGGAACAGTATTGCAGTCTCTCGCTATCATCGCCAGTTCATCAATCATAGTGCTCCTTTTTGGTTTTTAGTTTAGCAAGCAGGACACCCGTGTTCCGTCCGGGTTCCGCCGCCAAAGGTTGTTGAACTGAATTCAAAAACTTTTTGCCGTGGAACGTCAGCACTCAAAACACAGGTCAATGCCTGCTAAAATATTTATTTTTTAAGGAACTGAACTTAGGAAAATTATTTCCTTTTCTCAATTAATCATTTTACAATGCTTAACTGGGGAAAGGGGAGAGGTCGTTGCGGCATGGAATTGCCGCAGCCGAACTCTCCAAAATGTCCTGCCTTCCGAGTCCCTACTTTTTTGGAGGCTGAACTGTGGCCTTTTCTGCCGCCACTTTGTCCAGCTTTTCCAGATCCATGATGGCCTGTGGAACTACATCTCTTGGGTTGTTCGTTCCAAAGGAAATTTGGTACAAGTTTACCATCCGTAGCAAGGAGTCCCCAATCTGATATTGGTTACCAATTTGGATTTGCTCCGGCCTGCCGGTGAGGTAGAAAGGCTTAAAGGATTCTGCCCCAACGCTCACCCGCAGTTCATACACCTGGCCAATCGGCGCGGGGAACGCGACGTAGCAGTCGGGGTTGCACGACATGGCCTCCGTTTTGGTTTGGCCAACAAGCAATACCGAAACCAGGTTGTCTTTTTTCGTCGAAAGCCATACTTTCAGCTTTGAGGGCGGGGTGGTTTTTTCAGTCTGGGGCGGCGGCAACTCCATTTGAGGAATGAGGTCGGTGACTTCAGGTATTGTCTTTTCATCATCGGACATGCGGATGTAGGACTGGTGGTAGTACTTTGCTTCGTACTTTTTTCCATCCAGCCACATGTTGTACGCGTCCACAGTAATTTGGTGTTTGGCGCGCGCATCCGCCTGGTCAACATCCCATCCCAAGCCAAGCCTAAAATGGGCTGTGCTTCCGTGGCCTTTGCGGGTAAATACAAATACCCGGAAAGCTTTTTTTGCGTCGATGTTGGCGCTTACGGCCACTTTTGCCGCGCCATTGGCGTGCGCCTTACCGGTTACCTCGCCTGCTTGCTCAATAGCAACATCAGCCTCGTAGCAGACGGGCGTAACAAACTCAAACAGTGTCGGGCTAGGCTTTGTTTCCGCCCGCTCTTCAGCAGGAATTTCCGGGACTTTGCGAAGGACAAGGAATGTCCTATACCCCCAAAATATTGAGAGCAAAAAGGAAACCAAACCAATAACCATAAATTTACGCGTCATTTTTACCTCGTCAAGTGGATTGGCAACATTGAAATTTAGCGGCAGGACACTTAATCGTGTGTCCCGCGCCAGAATTTGGCGAAAAGATCACAAAAACGATCAAGTCATTGCCGCTAAAATATATTTAGATTTTAAAGAACAGGAATCCCTTCCCTCAAGAAAACATTAAAGATGATTCCTTAAGGAAAGGGGGAGAGGTCTTTGCGGCGTAGAATTGCCGCAGCCGAACTCTCCGAAGCCTTGCTTGCCTAACTGTTTTTAGTGACCGATGATCCGCCGCCAAATAAGACTACAGCACCCAGAATGAACCCGAAATTGTACCACCCTCCGTTGTTGAAGACCTCATATATGTGAACGTTGTCTGAAAACAACGAAACAACGAAGGTGACCGGGCAGATCATCCCATGCCATAGACCCAGCCAGAAACCGGCAGTAGTGCCGTTGTACAGGGGTCTTCCAACCATCGGGTTTGGACCGGCGGTGCAACCTGATAGGCACAACATCACCACCATGATAAGAATAAGCAACACAACCTGATTTTTTTTCACGAATATCCTCCTGAGGAATTTAGGGGTAAACCCTTGCAAGCCAACTAGAATTAATTAGCTCAAAAGGATTCGGGAGGAGTTGGCAGCATCTTCGCTTGCCAACTCCTCCTGGGTTACGTGTCCTGCCGCAATCTTCCTCTGACCAGCACACAAGTTAAGACGGAGCCTGAACCCATTGAGATCGCCGCAAGCAAGTAAATGTACTTGCGGCGGAGTTCGGCCTCGTAAAAAAATCCGTATACGGCGGAAACTATGGCACCGATTACTAAGATTACGCTTATGAGCATATATGGCAAAACGCGCCACATATTTTTGGTCGTGATGTTTTTTTGAGAACCCACTTCCATAAATTCTCCTTTTTCTAGGTTTATTTAGCAGGCAGGACACTTGTTCAAAAGTCCCGCCCACAGGTTAGTGTGAGAAAAACTATATCGAACAAGTCATTGCCGCTAAAGTATAGGTTTTTAAGGTACTAAAACGCCGCCGTATACTATGCCGGCAACATACAATTATAGCATTTTTTGGACTTTCTGTCAATAGTAAGCCGAATTTGCAAAAATCACCTAAAATCATTTGACAAACCTACAAAGTTAATATAAACTATTGCAAGTGCTTCAAAAAGGCTTTGAAAAGCCTTATTTTTAGCCTTTATTTCGCCGATAAATCCACCTTCGCCAAGGCTACGGCGGACAGGTCGGCACGCTACACTTAATCAAATTACAGTAGTTTAACAATGGACAAGACAGTCGCCGCGGCGCCAAAAATCCGCATAAAGATAAGGGCTTACGATCATAAGCTAATTGATCAAAGTGCCAAGCAAATTGTAGACACTGCCAAAAGGACCGGTGCGTCTATTTCGGGGCCAATTCCTTTACCGACCGAAAAGAGCAAGTATACTGTGCTTCGCTCCACTTTTGTCCACAAAGACAGCCGCGAACAGTTTGAAATGAGAGTGCATAAGCGTTTAATAGATATTCTCAACGCCACACCTAAAACCATAGATTCCCTTACCAATTTGAATTTGCCGGCAGGTGTAGACGTGGAAATAAAGATGTCGTAGCGCAAGCCCTTGGCTTGCTTACAGGAAAACGCAGGCCACGGGCCTGCACTACATCAGCAGAATATATTTTGTAAGTTAGTTCTCATCAGCCATAGCTAATAGAGCTCAACAGATGGGACAACGATTTACTCACACGATTGAAGATAATTTTTTGTCTTTGTTTGTGCGGGTAAATCCCGCGCTTTTTTATTAGCAAACAGATTGGCACAGATAAAAAACGGATTAACACGGATCCGTGTTAATCAGTAACCTATTAGTTTTAATTAGTGTAGTATATGAATTTCCTAGTCGGACATAAACTTAATATGACCCAGTACTTTGATGAAGCTTCCGGTGAAGTTATACCGGTAACTGTTATTAAGGCTGGTTCAATGACCGTAACCCAGGTTAAATCCGCGGATTCAAAAGACAAATATAACGCCGTGCAAATAGGCATGGGCAAAAAGGCAAAAGTATCTAAATCTTTACAGGGACACCTTAAGGATTTGGGTACTTTTTCCGTTTTATCGGAGTTTCGGGTTCCGGACGCGAAAGACTATAAGCGCGGACAAAAAATAGACATAGGCAATTTTAAAATTGGCGAATTTGTAAACGTGATTGGTGTAAGCAAAGGCCGGGGTTTTGCCGGCGCTATGAAGCGCCACGGTTTTGCCGGTTTTCCGGCCAGCCACGGCCACAACAAGCCCCGCTCTGTCGGTTCCATTGGACAGCGCTTCCCGCAACACGTCAGAAAAGGTATGAGAATGTCCGGACATTTTGGTGTTGATAAGGTTACAGTAAAGAATTTGCAGATTGTGGAAGTTGATGCCGCTAAAAATTTAATTACAGTAAAAGGCGCGGTGCCGGGGCACAGGAACGGACTTGTAAAAGTTATTTCTACCGGAAAAGTCCAGCCGTTGGTGAAGGTGGAAGTGGTGAAGGAAGAAAAGAAAAAGAAGTAACAAACAGATTAACACGGAAACTGCAAACGGAATAACACGGATCCGTGTCCATCAGTAATCAATCAGTGTTCATTAGTGAGTTATTTA
Source organism: Candidatus Doudnabacteria bacterium (assembly GCA_023245895.1). Taxonomy (GTDB): domain Bacteria; phylum Patescibacteriota; class Doudnabacteria; order UBA920; family UBA920; genus PALSA-1336. The sequence continues at coordinate 9,090 of JAHFJJ010000016.1, read as the reverse complement.
CCATGAAAACCAGCTTATACAATCAGCAAGGTGAGGTAATTGGTGAAGTGGAACTTAATTCCAAGATTTTTGAAGTTAAGCTTAACGAACATCTTTTGGCCGAAGCCGTCCGCATCCAGCAGTCAAACGCCCGCGGCGGAACATCACACACCAAAACTCGCGGCGAAGTAAGCGGCGGCGGAAAGAAACCCTGGAAGCAAAAAGGCACGGGCCGCGCCCGCGCCGGCTCAACCCGCAGCCCAATTTGGCGCCACGGCGGCATTACTTTCGGCCCCCGCAACAACCGCAACTGGGAATTGAAAATAAATAAAAAAGCCAAAACGGCCGCTTTATTTATGTCGTTGTCCGACAAGGCCAAAGAAAATCAATTTATCATTATTGACCAAATTGCATTAGACCAGCCCAAGACCAAAGAATTTGTTAAAGTCTTGGCCGCGCTGAAAAAGGGCGTAAAGGATTTTGGCAATAAGCCTTTGTTGGTTATGCCAAAAAAAGACGACAAGCTAATGCGTGCAACGGCCAATTTAAAATCAGTCACTTCAGTTCTGGCCTCGAGCTTAAATATTCTAGATGTTTTAAAAGCGGACAGCATGATTGTAACGAAGGATAGCTTGCCGGTGATAGAAAAGACGTATTTAAAAAAGAAAGTGTAATCATTGTCATTGCGAGTGCAGCCGAAGCAATCTAAACTAAGAAAAGATTGCTTCGGCTGCACTCCTCGCAATGATACAAAACTACTATGGCATTTTTTAGCACAAAAAAAGAAGATAAAGCCGAGACCAAGTATGAAGTCTCATCCGACGCTCCAAAATCCGGCAGCGCGCCTTTTCCCAGAATTCCCACAGTTTTAGTCCAGCCAAGAGTCTCCGAAAAAGCCGGCCAGTTGGCGCAAATTAACAAGTACGTTTTTAAAGTTAAAGGCGCGGCTAACAAAGTGGAAGTTAAAAAAGCCGTGGAAGCCGCTTACAAAGTTAAAGTTACACAGGTAAACATGATAACCAATATGGGTAAGACCAGGAATTTTGGCAACCGCAGCGGACGCACCCAGGCTTTTAAGAAGGCGATAGTAACTTTGAAAAAAGGCGATAGTATACAAGGATTAACAGACGTAGTGTAATTTAAGGCACAATATTCTTCGACCTTGTGGAGAAGATATTGTGCATCCAGGATCAGAATTTAGGTTCTCCATAAAGTCGAACACTAAATTCTGCCCTCTAAGCGTTTATCTAACTTTATGGCAGTTAAACTCTACAAACCAACATCTCCCGGGCGGCGCATTCATAGTGTGACCGATTATTCGGTTTTGCATAAGAAGCATAAAACCCCAAAAGGGTTAATTGTCAGCAAAGCCAAACCGGCCGGCCGCAACAACAGCGGTAAAATAACGGTGCGCCACCAGGGCGGCGGCGCCATTCGCAAATCCAGGATTGTAGATTTTTCCAGGGAAGATAAAAAAGGCATCCCTGCCAAAGTCATGACTATTGAATATGACCCGACCCGCACCGCATTCATTTCCATGCTTTCTTACAACGACGGAACCAAACGCTTTATTTTGACTCCCCAAGGTTTGAAAGTCGGCGACAAAGTTATGTACGGCGAGAGTGCGGAAATTTTGCCCGGCAACCGTTTGGCTTTAAAAAATATTCCGGTTGGAACCTTAATCCACGACATTGAAATTGCACCGGGCCAGGGCGGCCGCATGGCCCGTAGTGCAGGCGCTTATGCTACACTACAGACTACAGAAGCAGGCTACTCTTTGCTTAAACTTCCCAGCGGTGAAATACGCAAAGTCCGCGAAACAGCTTTGGCATCAATCGGACAACTTGCAAACGCAGACTGGATGAACGTAAGAATTGGAAAAGCCGGCCGTTCCCGCCACATGGGCTGGAGGCCAACAGTTCGCGGTAAAGCCATGAACCCGGTAGACCACCCGCACGGCGGCGGTGAAGGCCACAACCCGATTGGTATGAAATATCCAAAAACCCCCTGGGGCAGGCACGCGATTGGAGTTAAGACCAGAAGTAAGAAGAAGTACAGCAATACAATGATAATTAAGAGACGCAGTAAATAAGCATTTAGTAAGTAGTAGGTAGTAAGTAGTCAGACCTTGTGCTTGGCTACCAACTACCCACTACAAGCTACCAACTAACATGTCACGATCATCAAAAAAAGGACCATACGTAGACCCGAGAGTTGTAAAGAAAGTCCAGAACTCAAAGGCAGGCAAGGACCAAATTAAAACTTGGTCTCGGGCTTGCACTATTGCTCCGGAATTTGTGGGTTTTACATTTTTGGTGCATAATGGCAGGACGCATGTGCCGGTGTTCGTTACGGAAAACATGGTCGGACATAAATTAGGCGAATTTTCTTTGACCCGTAAGTTTACCAGGCACGGCGGTAAGATGGCTAAAGAACAGGAAATGGCTAAGGCCGAAGCGGATAAGGCGAAGATGAACGCGGCGAAGGAAGAACCTAAGAAATAGCTAAAATAGATATTGGGATATTAGGAAATTAGGATATTGAGGACACGCGGTAATATCCAGATATCTCAATATCAATAAATATCTTTAAAGATTTATGACTGATAAGACAATTACAACTCAACCACCAACTTTAGTAAGGGCATCTGCCCGTGATTTACATATTGCCCCGAGAAAAATGAGATTGGTGACGAATTTGGTTAAAGGCATGAACGCGGTGGATGCTATTGTCCAGCTTCAGCATGCTGAAAAGAAAGCATCGCCAATGTTAATTAAACTTATCCAATCGGCAATCGCAAACGCCAAGAATAATTTTTCGCTTGATGAAAACCATTTGTTTATAAAGACAATTACCTGCGATATGGGCAAAGTTATGAAGCGCTACATGCCCCGCGCCCGCGGCAGTGCTTCCCAGATTTTGAGAAAAATGAGCCACGTAAATATTGTCCTGGAAGAAAGAAAGCAAGCTAAAGCCGGAAAAGTTAAAGCATCGTTCCTAAGCCGCGCTAAACCGGAACAAGCCAATCTGCCAGCTGGCGGAGAAAACGTTGACCAACAGGACGCCGCGGCCAAACAGCCGGCCAAAGAAACAGGCAAGAAATCACAAGTATTTAAAACCGACGAACAGATAAAGATGAATAAGGTCGCGAATAAGAGAAGGCTATTTAACCGCAAGACTGGAGAATAGAGTGAATGACAAGATTGACATGATTTAAAAGAGTGACAAGAATTAACTGCACTCAATCATGCTCAATCATTTAAATCTTTTAATTCTTGCTCAATCAAATTTATGGGTCATAAGATAAATCCTACATCATTAAGAATGAATATTACGGAATCCTGGAAGTCCAGGTGGTTTTCCAAAGGCAATTTTAGGAAACAGCTCCAGGAAGATGTACGCATCCGCGAGTATTTGGAGTTGCACTTAAAAAAGGCCGGATTGGTCCGTGTTGATATTGAAAGATTAAATGATGGTACTATCACCGTAATAATAAAGACCACCAAACCGGGTTTAATTATTGGCAAAGGCGGCGCGGGTATTGAGGAATTGAAGAAAAAGATTAAATCTAAGTTAAAGATAAAACAGGAACTGAAGGTTAATATAGAGGAAATCCGCGACGTTAACATGCAGGCCCAGGTAATTGCCAACACCATTGTTGAACAGCTGGAAAAGCGCGTTGCTTTTAGGCGGTTGATGAAGCAGTCGCTTGAGCAGATTATGAACGCCGGAGCCAAGGGAGCAAAGGTTGCCATTGGTGGGCGCCTTAACGGAGCTGATATTGCCAGGGTTGAACATTTGGCCAGCGGCAAGATTCCTTTACATACGCTTCGCGCTAACATTGATTTTGCCCGCTCTACAGCGTTTACCACGTACGGAACCGTTGGAGTAAAGGTTTGGATTTATAAGGGCGATGTGTTTGAGGAAAAGAATAAGCAAGTTAAGACCAACTAATTGACAAGATTGACATGATTTAAAAGAATGACAAGAATTAACTGCAGAAAATCATGTTCAATCATTTAAATCTTATTTAATCTTGTTCAATCAACTTTATGTTTATTCCAAAGAAGTTAAAACACCGCAAGCACCACCGCGGCCACACCAAAGGACAGGCTACAGCCGGAGCGGAAATTGCTTTTGGCACTTTTGCCCTTAAAGCAATGGAAAGCTCCTGGGTAACAGCCCGCCAGATTGAAGCCGCGCGCCGTGCCATGACCCGCTACGTGCAAAGGGGCGGAAAAATCTGGATTCGTGTTTTTGCCGACAAACCTGTCACCTTACACGGCAACGAGTCGCCCATGGGCGGCGGTAAAGGCGCGGTTGACCACTTTGTATCTGTTGTTAAAAAGGGAAAGATTTTATTTGAAATGGACGGCGTTACCAAAGAACAGGCGCAGGAAGCCATGAGGCTGGCCAGCTACAAACTGCCGGTTAAATCCAGGTTCTTGGAAAAAGCTAAACAAGGATGATAGAGAATAGTGCATAGAGAATAGGAGAAGACACATGTGTTATCCTATTCTCTATGCACTAAGCACTACGCACTAATTCATATGAAATTTGCTGAACTCAAAACTAAATCCGAAGCGGAAATCAAGCAGCTGCTTTTGGAATTGCATGAAAAGGCGCACGACCTGTCGGTTAAGATTAAACTGAACCAGCTGAAGAATACTAATGAATTAAAAGCTGCTAAGAAAGATATAGCGCGCATTATGACATTTTTAACAAACAGATAAACACGGATAATTACGGATTAACACAGATCCGTGTCCATCCGTCCTCAATCAGTGTTAATTAGTGAAATATATGGAATCTACAAGCACAAAAAAACAACAAATGACTGGCCTGGTCGTGTCCGACAAAATGGACAAGACCGTTGTGGTTAAGGTTGATATGAGAAAGCGCCACGCCAAGTACCAAAAATCCTATACCGTTTCCAAGAAATTCAAGGCCCATGACGAGACTAACGAATATAAGGTTGGGGACAGGGTGGTAATTGAATCTACACGGCCGATTAGTAAGGATAAGAGGTTTAAGGTAATAAGTAAAGTATAAACCATTAACAATTTACAATTAACGATTAACGCTAAAAGACGGAAGTTAATCGTTAATAGTCAATCGTAATTCGTATGCTTCAAGTACGTTCCTGGATTAAAATAGCGGATAACACCGGCGCCAAAATCGTCAATGTCTTTAGCGTGAACGGCAAAAATAGCAATCGGTTTGCCAGAATTGGCGATGTAGTCGCCGGCTCTGTTAAGCAGGTTGCCCCAAATTCATCTTTGAAAAAAGGTGATAAGGTTTACGCCGTACTGGTACGTTTGCGTAAGGAAATCCGCAGAAAAGACGGCTCTTACATCCGTTTTGACGAGAATGCCGGCGTATTAATAGACAAGGAAAAAGGCGAACCCAAAGGCACCCGCATATTCGGCCCTATCCCCAGGGAAATCCGTGAAAAGGCCAAGGGCAAGTATGAAGATGGTTTTAAGAAAATAATTTCATTGGCACCGGAAGTAATATAGGCAAACAGATAAACACGGATGAAGGCAACGGAAAAACACGGATCCGTGTTAATCAGTAATCTATCAGTGTTAATTAGTGAATTCTATGAACAAACTCAAGATTAAAACCGGCGATACCGTCAAAGTCCTCTCCGGCAAAGACAAAGGCAAAACAGGCAAGGTCCTTAAGGTCATGCCTAAAATTGCCAAGGTTGTCGTTGAGAACGTAGGCATGCACACCAGGTTTGAACGCTCCAAAAGGGCGGGGGAACCGGGAAAGAAAGTAGTTTTTGCAGGCGGAATAGCGGTAAGCAAAGTTATGCTGGTTGACCCCAACTCCGGAGAAAGCTCCAGGGTCGGCTACACATTTTTAGAAAACGGGGCTAAGCAGAGAATGGGTAAGTCAAGCGGAAAAGCGGTATAGGACAATTGACAAGATTGACATGATTTAAAAGAATGACAGGAATTAACTGCAGAAAATCATGTTCAATCATTTAAATCTTATTTAATCTTGTTCAATCAAATTATGGAACGATTACAGGAACAATACAATAAAAAGATAGCCCCGGCTTTGAAAGAAAAGTTCGGTTTTAAGAATGTCATGCAGGTGCCGAAAATCACCAAGGTTATTGTTAATGTCGGCGTGGGCAAATTTAAGGAAGACAAGAAAAAAATAGACCAGCTGGTGGAAGACGTTAAGAAAATTACCGGCCAGGCTCCGGTAAAAACCAAGGCCAGGAAATCTATTGCCGGCTTTAAGGTCCGTGAAAACCAGATTGTGGGCATTGTCTGCACGCTCCGCGGCTATAAAATGTACAGCTTCCTGGACAAGCTTATTAACGTTACCCTGCCGCGTGTCCGCGATTTCCAGGGCGTTTCCGCTACAGCTTTTGACGGACGCGGTAATTACCACCTTGGAATGAAAGAGCACTTGGTCTTCCCAGAAATTTCTTCAGAATCCTTAGAAAACGTATTCGGTTTGGAAGTATCTATAGTTACCAATTCCAAGAAAGATGATGTTACAAGAGAATTATTAACCTTAATGAAGTTCCCTTTTAGGAAAACAGATAAACACAGATAATTACGGATTAACACGGATCCGTGTTCGTCAGTTATCTATCAGTGTTAATCAGTCTGAATTTTATGGCTACACAAGCACAAATTGTAAAATCTTTAAGAAGCCTAAAGAAGGCCAAGTTTTCAACCAGGATTGTCAGGCGCTGTTGGAAATGCGGCCGCAAAGCCGGCTATATGAGGGATTTTGATATGTGCCGTATCTGTTTTAGGGAACTCGCTAGTAAAGGGGAAATTCCCGGAATTGTTAAAGCAAGCTGGTAGAATAAACAATTAACAATTTACAATTAACGATTAACCCTAAAATACAGAAGTTAATTGTTAATCGTTAATCGTAAAAAGTTCATACAACTATGTTCACAGACCCAATCGCCGACATGTTAACCCGCATCCGCAATGCAGCCCAGGCTCAAAAAAATGAGCTGGTTTTGCCGTACTCCAAATTTAAGGCTAATCTCGCGCAGGTTTTGTTAAAAGAAGGTTTTATTGGCGGCGTTAACGAACTCCAGGGCGACCACAAGATGCTCCAGATTAATCTGAAATACTCCGGCGGAGAATCGGTAATAGCCGGTATAAAAAGAGTCAGCAAACCCGGCCAAAGGATTTACATGCCGGCCGACAAACTGCCCCGCACCAATTCCGGCTTTGGCGTTACAGTAGTATCGACTTCCCAAGGCTTGATGACAGATAAAGAAGCCCGCAAGGCCAAGATGGGCGGCGAGATTGTATGTCAGGTTTGGTAAATTAATATTTTTTATATGGCAGAAGTAATTTACAACAGCGAAGAAGAATATTTTAGAAGCTTTAAGCCAGGCGATCAGGTATCAAATTCTGACCACGGATGGAAAGGCGAAATAGTTTCAGTTGATTATGAAGAAAAGACTGCAATAGTTAGAGTAACTTCAGGGTCTGATAAGGACAATGAGGTTGACGCTTACTTAAAGGAATTAAGCAAGACAGAAGGTTAATATATATGTCCAGAGTTGGAAAAAAACCAGTAATCATTCCTTCCGGGGTGAAGGTTGAGAAATCCGCCGGAGTCGGATCCGCCTTTGGCGGAAAAGATTTAACTTTGACCGTTACCGGCCCCAAAGGTGTTTTGACTTTGCCGCTCCATGAAAAAGTTAAAATTGAAATCACAGACAAAGAAGTTTTGGTAGACGTGGCCGGCAAGGAAAACAAGCGTGAAAAAGCCCTCTGGGGTTTGTTCCGCGCGCTCATCCAGAATTTAATGGACGGCGTTACTAAAGGTTTTGAAAAGAAGCTGGAAGTTATTGGCGTAGGTTTTAAAGTCGCAATGCAGGGAACAAAAATTGTCATGGCTTTGGGCTTCTCCCATCCGGTAGAAGTAGAAATCCCAAAAGGCATTACTGTTGTGGTGGATAAAAACACCATTATAATAACCGGAGCAGACAAACAGCGGGTTGGACAGTTTGCCGCTGAAATCCGCGAACTTAAAAAGCCGGAACCCTACAAAGGCAAAGGTATTAAATATATAGATGAAGTAGTTATAAGGAAAGCCGGTAAGGTGGTTAAGGTGGTAGGGGGCGGGAAGTAATAATCGCAAATATACAAATCAACACAAATATACAAATACCAATGTATCCCTTTGTGAGAAATAATTAAGATTTGTATATTTGTTACAATTTGTATATTTGAGAACACTACAATATTATGAACATTCAGAAGCAAAAGAATTTAAAAAGAGCCATCCGCCACAAGCGCGTGCGCAGCAGGGTTTCCGGCGCGGCGGACAGGCCCCGTCTTTCGGTTTTTAAGGCCAACAGGCACATTTACGCCCAGCTGATAGATGACGCTTCCGGTAAAACTCTAGCCGAAGCTTCCACTTTAAAGTTGGTCTCCGCCAAAGGCGGATCCGCCTCTGGCGGAAAAGGCAAGAAGTCGGATTTGGCCAAAGAAGTCGGAAAATCAGTAGCCACCAAAGCGCTTGCCAAGAACATCAAAGCAGTAAAATTTGACCGCGGCGGCTTTGCCTACCACGGACGCATTAAGGCTTTGGCAGAGGGGGCAAGGGAAGGTGGGTTGGAGTTCTAACAATTAACAATTCACTATTAACAATTAACGCTAAAAGACAGAGGTTAATTGTTAATCGTTAATAGTAAATAGTTTCTCAATTATGGCATTTGAAAAAAGACGCAGACAAAATAACGAAGGCGAACGAGAAAGAAGCGAGTTTGACCAAAAAATGGTCGAAGTCAGCCGTGTTACCCGCGTAACAGCCGGCGGAAAAAGAATGCGCTTCCGCGCTTTGGTTGTTATTGGCGACCACAAAGGCAAGGTCGGCATGGGCCTTAAAAAAGGCGCTGACGTTTCCGAAAGCATGAATAAAGCCGTCAACGCCGCTAAGAAAAACATGATTACTTTGCCGCTGGTTAACGGTACCATTCCGCACGGACTTAACATAAAGTATAAATCCAGCAAATTAATGCTCAAACCTGCCAAGCCGGGTACCGGTGTTATTGCCGGTGGATCGGCCCGCCAGGTGTTTGAACTTGCCGGCGTTAAAAACGTTGTATGT
>JAHFJJ010000015.1:24466-33406 GCA_023245895.1 Candidatus Doudnabacteria bacterium | reverse complement strand
TGCCGGAAATTTTTAATTTTTTCTCAACAATATTTTCAATAGGCAAACCATGGCAATCCCAGCCCCAGCGCCTGCGCACAAACTTGCCCTTCATGGTTTGGTACCTGGGAACGGCGTCCTTTATAACAGACGGCAAGATACTCCCGTAATGCGGCAAGCCTGTGGCAAAAGGCGGGCCGTCATAAAAAACGAAAGGCGCACGCCTTTCGTCCTGAGGCGCAGCCGAAGGATCTCTATCCTTTGGACGAGTTTGCTCTAGCGATTTCTCATAAATCTTATTTTCTTGCCAAAACTTTAAAATATCCTGTTCGATGTTGTTAAAATTTGGCGCCCCTGATTGTTGTTGATTATTTTCTGCCATAGATTTTATTTTATCATACTTACATTTCTTCCGGCGCTTCTATACCCAACAAATAAAGTCCATTCTTAATCACTTGAGCCGTAGCCGTAATTAATTTTAATCGAAATAATTTAATTTCTCCGTCCAGTTCCTGGGTTACCGGCACCTCCTGGTAAAAAGCGTTAAAGGCTTGGGAAAGCTCAAATAGATAGTTGCATAAGCTGTTGGGCAAAAAATCTTCGGCTACCTTTTCAACAACTTCGGGGAATTGCGTAAGCTTCCTCATGACTTCCAGCTCCTGCGGCTTTAAGGTTTCTTTTTCCATTAAATTCACGTCGTAGACTTCAACAGAGTCGGCCTTGCGCAAAATGCCGTGGATTCGTGCATGGGTATACTGTAAATACGGGCCGGTGTTGCCTTCAAAACTTAAAGCTTTGTCCCAGGTAAAAACAATTTCCGTTTTGCGGTTGTGCGACAAGTCAAAATATTTTATAGCCGCGAGGGCGACGCTTTTGGCAACCGCTTCCTTATTTTCCAATTCAGGGTTTTTTTCTTCTATTATTTTTATTGCGCGCCTTCGGGCCTCATTAATTAAATTCTCCAGGCTTACGGTAGTGCCTTTGCGCGTGGAAATTGCGCCTTCGGGCAGGGACATAAAACCCAAATCCACATGCCGAGCATCGCTCTCGGCCGGGTAGCCTGCCAGCTCGAGTGCCCTAAACAACTGTTTAAAATGATGTGACTGGCGGTTGTCCACCACATAAATATTTTGGGCAAAATTAAATTCTTTTTTCCTGTAAATGTAAGTGGCAAAATCCCTTAGGTGGTAGGTAGTGGCGCCGTCTGATTTTACTAAAATGCACCGGCCTAAAGCATATTCTTCTAAATCGATATACAATTCCCCGGTTTCACCGGTTGTAATAATTTTCTTTTCCTGGAATTCAGCCAAAACCTCAGGCATGTGTTTTTCGTAAAAACTTTCGCCCAGATTATAATCAAAGGGCAAGATTTCCAAAGCCTGCCGGTATTTTTCAAAATCTTTTAAGGATTCGTCCACGAACCACTTCCAGAGCTTCCTGTTTTCTTCGTCACCGTCTTCCAATTTTTTAAATTCCATTTTTGCCTGCTCGCGCAAAGTGGGCTCTGCTTCTATTTTTGCGGACATTTCCACATAAAGCCTGTTGAGCTCGTTAATAGGTTCTTTATCCAAAGCTTCTTCGTTGGGCTTTAAAGTTTTAAAAGCCAAAATTAGGATGCCGAACTGCACGCCCCAGTCGCCTATATGGGTGTCGGAGATTGCTTTATAGCCCTGCGACTTCATTACCCTGTAAAGACAATCGCCAATTACAGCTGAACGCAAATGGCCCACATGCGGAGGCTTGGCGACATTATTAGCAAAGTATTCAACAATTACACTTTTACCCTCGCCGTCTAACGAGCATCCGTATAAATCCCTTTGGTCCAAAATACTACCCAAATTTTTTAACAACGCGCCTTGGGTAAGCTTAAAATTAATAAACCCGCCGGCAACCGAAACCTCAAAAGCCTTTTTGCTGTCGTGCTTGGCAATTTCGCCGGCAATTTTTTCCGCTAACTTTTTGGGGTCCTGCTTGGTTTTTTTGGCAATAACCAAAGCCGAATTGGTCGAATAGTCGCCAAAGCCGGACTGCGGCACGCTAATGTCTATTTTTTCCAAGTGCGGGGTCAGTTTCAGGTCCGAAAGGCTGACCGAAAGCAGGTGGTAAAGATAGAGTTTAGATGTTTCACTCTTCATAGTTCCCGATTATTATAACACAAACTGGCCTAAAAAGTGAAACAATGATAAAATTTAAATCATATGAATAAAAACATGTCCGCCAGAGCCGGATCCTCCTCTGGGACAAAAGCCTTGGCCGATAATAGAAGAGCAAGATTTGATTACGACATCAAAGAAACTTTTGATGCCGGTTTGGTATTGTCGGGTCCGGAGGTTAAAAGCGTTAAAGGCGGCAATGTTTCTTTGGAAGGGGCTTATGTTTCTGTTGCGGCTAATGGAGCCAATTTAATCAATTGCCACATTGGCCCATACAAATACGCGCCCAATGAAAAATATAACCCGACCCAAACACGAAAACTCTTACTTAATAAATCGGAGATTAACCAATTACTTGGCAAAGAAAAAGGGCTGACAATCATCCCTTTGCAAATTTACCAAGGCCGCCGAGGTTTGCTTAAAATTAAAATTGGCTTAGGCAAGGCACGGAAAAAAACGGACAAGAGGGAATATATAAAGAAGCGGGAAGATATAAAAACAATCAGAGAGTTTACTTAAAAAATATTTATAGATATTTGGATATTAAGATATTCAAGCCGCTCATTAATATCAAATATCTCAATATCTAATATTTTACATATCAAAAATGAAAAACAAAAAAGATTTAATTTATACAACAATCATAATCTTCCTGATAGCCCTAACTGTCCAGTTCTACTATACCTACCAATACCAACCCGCGCACCAGATTCAGGTTTACTATAACCAGGAGCACGCGCTGAACGACGAAATTGTTAAGGAAATACGGGACGCGGATAAATTTGTGTACTTTGGAGTCTATACTTTTACACGCAGCGATATTCAGCAGGCGCTTTTGGCCGCCAAGTACCGCGGACTCAAGGTAGTTGGCATTACCGACCGCGACCAGTACAACAAAATAGACAGCCAAAAAAAGCTGATTAACGAACTTAGAGAGTCAGACATCCCAGTCTTTACCCAGGACCACATGGCGATTATGCATTTAAAAGTACTGGTTACGGACAAAGCTTACGCCTCCGGCTCCTTTAACTGGACCGCGGCGGCTACCAATTTGAATGACGAGGTCTTGGAAGTCGGACATGACCAAAAAATCCGGCAGCAATACCAAAATATTATGGAGGAAATATTTAAAAGATACGGCAAAATGTGATATAATGAAGCTATGAACGACTTTTTGAAACAAGATATTTTCTTTTTCGTTACTACCATTGCAGTTGTTGTGGTTAGTTTGCTTATGGCAATTTTAATAGTTTACTTAATTAAAATTTCCAAAGACGTAAAATACATATCGCGCAAAGCCAAAACCGAGGCAGATTTAATTTCCGACGATATATCACAGCTTCGCAGCAACATAAAGACAGGCATGAAGTTAAAGCATTTGGTAACATTTTTCAATAATCTACGAAATAAAAGAAAGGGATAAATATATGCCCAGTAGAGCTTCTTTGAGAGCTCTTAAAAAGTAACGTTGGGCACAATTAACATTAACTTGAAGATTATTTTAAAGTAAATTAACAAAATAATCTCAAAGAAATTCTACTGGGTATGGCAAAGAAAACATCAACCGGAGTAAAAATCGCCGAAGGCTTAGGCATTGCCGCTTTGGTAGCAGGCGCGGCCGCGGCTTATTACTTTACCGGCAAAGGCGGCAAACAAAACCGCAAAAAAATTTCCGCATGGGCACATAAAGCCAAGCAGGAAGTTGTGCAAAACATAAAAAAGATGAAGACCGTGAGCAAAACAGCATACGACAAAGCCGCCAGCGAAGTTTTGGCAAAATACAAGCAAGCCAAAAATATTGACCCCAAAGAACTGGCCGCTTTAGGCACCGAGCTTAAAGGCCACTGGAACAAAATTTCCAAAGATATTTCCAAACTTGGAACAAAAGCCAAAACTGCAATAAAGAAAAAGTAAAATTGGCAAATTAAAATACCCTTCGTTAGTTGAAGGGTATTTTATTTTTCTCTCCTGGGAGGAAAATTAGGCCGCGCCCGCCGAAGTCTCGACGGAGGCGGGAGGAGATTTTATTCAAATTTTCACTTGGATAAAATTCTAATTTTCCACCCGGGAGAGAAGAGGTTGAGAATACAAATTCAACCTCTTCGATGAATATGCCTAAAGCATCTTGGTTTAGGGCTTTGAGCTAACTAATCCTCCTTGATTTTGAAAACCGACCGCGACGCCTCTTCGGCATTCCCGTGCCGATAAAACACTCTCGGAACCAGAAATACTGGGTGAATCAATCGGCCCGACCTCACCCCCATGTAGCTTCCCGCTTCCAGGTATCCTCGAGCGAGATCTTCTTCACCCACCCGGAGTTCGGGTCCGGACCCGTTCAGGGGACGGAAAACATCTCCGACCTTGGCCGGCCAGTACGATTTCCGACTCTCCTCTAGCCGGGCGACTACCTCCCCGGCTGGGACGAAGTCCGGGTGCCAGCCCTGTTTCCACTCCACCCCGTTCCACCACTTGGCTTCGGAGTGGGGGACGGCCCAAGCTTTCGGCATGCTGGTGCTTTCTCCCTCCGCCAAGGAAGTGAGAGCCAGAAAAAAGGGTTTTATCCCCTCTTCCGACCATGAATATACTCTCCTGATCACCAAGGTCTTTTCTTCTCTGACGAGGGCATAATCCCCCGTCGCGTCATTTCCGTGTACCAATTCCAGACTCTTCATTTTCTTCTCCTTAATTAAGATACAGTCCCCTCTTAATCGGGGTAAAAGGAGTCGACAGTTTTTTAATTCCCTGCCGATTGAATCTACAAGAATTTATAAACTCAACTGGCAGGAAATCTCTTTTTTCAAAGAACTTTCTCTCCATTTTATTAAAGAGAACTATATAGAGCCGTAAATGTCCCTACACAATTTTTACCAATAAAAACTCTCCTTGAGGAGAGCAGAATACACGCAGAATACAATAAGGCTTAGTCTCTAAGCCTTTCTCCTCAGAATGCTTAAAGAAGTATTATTCAATTTTAACCTATAATTATACATCAAAAATAGCTTTTTGTCAATATTAAACTCCCTTTTAAGCCTTATTTAAGCCAGAAAAAAATAACCTAAAAAACTACTCTCGCCTAACTAGGTCCTAAAAAGCCTCTATATATAGTATTTCCAAGTAGGTTTCCAAATTGGGAAGCATATCCTCGGCAAAAAAATCAACGAAATAAAAGATTCAAAACTCCTTGAAAAGTTAATCTTTCTTTACCCACCCTCCACTACTCTCCCCCGCCCCGCTTGACAACATTTTACCCGTATGATAGCATACTAGTATGCAGTTAGCCAACAATAAAAAAAGGGATGATTGGCGATATTTTGAAGAGCTTGTTGAGGTGGTACAAAAAGTATCAAAGAATAAAAAACTCCTTAAGCACTTCTTAATAGACCTTTTTACCGCGCGCGAACTTAAAGAAATCTCCAAACGCTGGCAGATTGTAAAAATGCTCAAAAAACAAGTCCCCCACCAGCGCATAGCCCAAGAACTGCATATTGGCGTTGGCACAGTAACAAGAGGCTCAAGGGAAATGAGCAATCCCCGTGGAGGCTTCCAATTAGCATTAAATAAGATTAAAATTTAAAATTATTAAGTATCATCGTACTAGTATGTACTTACTCGAACATACAAAACAATCAAACTTAACCTGGTGGACTGCTTCATCTTGCCGTAAAGCCAGGCGTTTTTGAATTTGATTAATTTTTAAATTCGAACTCCTGCCCTTGCGGCAGGAGTTTTTTGCATGCCGCAAAATTCGCACGTTAACAATTCAAAGGAGAAAATATGAAAGTTAGTTTGGAAGTGATCAAAACAGCTTTGCAAGCTGTCGGACTGAGGATTGGCGAACACGACTATTCAATCCGTGTTTACGATGGAGAGCAATTTCAGGGTTTCTTGGTTATGAACTTATTTGACAGAAGCGATGTGGAAAAAGTTGTGGTCATGCCGGGAAGCAAGCTTTGTGATCAAATGGGGCCTTGGCGATCCAGATGGCATATCGAATGCCGATTCATTACAGAAATTGAATACAACCACGCAATGAATTACCGTCCCGGAATAGGTCGGCACCTCTGTTAGAAAGGGAAAGAAGATGATTATCAACGGCTGCGCTTGTCTGATGCAAAAAGGTTTGGTCTACGATCTGGTACGGGTCTGCTTTATTTGGGACCGCTCCGGCTGGGGCAAAGCCGGATCTGTGACTGAGAACGAGTTAGGTATTTGGAAGATTCCGGTCGAGAGAGAGGAAATCATATCGCGGCTCAAACAAATGAAAGGTCAACATCTTCGGTTCACAGCATTCTCGGTCGAAAATTTGCCCCATTCTGTAATAGACAGAAGAGAGCTTGTTGGGCAGGTTCGAGAGTGGCTTGAAGAAAAACTAAATGAACAGGCTTTTATACTTAAAGTTAAAGGCCTGCTCAAAAAAAGGCAATCGCATTCTAATTCTAAAAAAACAAAAAAGGGTAAGCGGTCCTCCTGGCCTCCAGAAGAGGGTTTCCGGCCCAATGAATGGTAATGCGTAAGCCACAAAGGAGAAAAAATGCGCAACACAATTTCAATTGATTGTCCGAATTGCGGGAAGAACTACGAGATTGTACAGCCTGAAACAGCTTACCCAATTTCGTTGTATTCAATATATAACCTTTATAAAGACGAGGTTATCGAATGCAATTGCGGGACAGCGTTTCGACCAGGTGGACGAGAAACAGATAAACGGACGCCTTTCGGCTCTTCAAAAATCATGGCATTTGTAACAAAAATGCCGGAAACCCCGCGAGTCAAAATTTACGACATCGCCTGCAAAAATTATTGCGGGGCAATCGGCACTTTCCTTGAATGGACGATGGCAATCTGTCCAAAGTGTGGCTCGCAATATACGGCTTACACGACAATTCCGACAGAAGTTAAGGAAACCATCTATTCACCACTTAGACCGGGTCTTTGGTAAAAGGAGAAAAATGTTAAACCAAACCACGTTTGAACAGTTTGAATCATCGGTACAAAAAGCAATCGCGCAGGGCAAAATTGTCGCTACTGTCATCCGCGAAATTTTGACCGACTTTATCACTCCCCTGGCGGCATACGCGGCCTTACGGAGCCTTGAGGGTTCGGCAATACTGGAAAGCGCCGGCTACGACAAAGAGCAGGGCCGGTATTCAGTAATCGCGGTAAACCCCTACGCCTCGTTCCAAATCTCCCGTGGGGAAGGCATGTTTAAATACCTGCGCCCCGCGTCCTACCCGCCGGGTAAGCTTGTGGACCGAACTTTCCAAAACCCGCTTGAGGCTATGGCAGGACTACTCAAAATGTTCAGTCCGGAAAAAACCCGCGAGTTTTTTACGGGCGGGGCTATTGGCTACTTTGGCCACGAAGCTGTTTCATTATTGGAGCCCGCTGTTTTAAGGCATCCAAAAGACGAACTCAACCTGCCGGATGCCTCTTTCCTGTTCTTCAGACACGTTATGGTCTTTGACCACATCAGCCAAACCCTCTTTCTTATAGTCAACATGCTTTGCGATGCCGGGTCTTGCCCCGGACTCTATAATGAAGCAAACGGACAGCTGGATTGGCTGGAAAAAAAACTTCGCAGCTACAAATTCACCGACACAGTCCGCGGCTGCCCTGGCATTCATATTGAGTCCAACCTTACCGACGCCGAAACAGAAGCCATGGTCGTTAAAGCCAAAGAGCACATTGCCGCAGGCGACGTCTTCCAAGTTGTACTCTCCCGCCGCTTCCAAACCCCTTTACCAGCCGAATACAGCCTGGATTTTTACAGGCTTCTCAGAAAGGAAAATGCCTCGCCGTATCTTTTCCACATTGATTTTGGCAACGGTTCAATTCTGGTAGGCGCGTCGCCGGAAGTCATGGTCAGGGTGAAAGAGAGAAAGATGCTCATCCGACCTTTGGCCGGAACCAGAATGCGCGGCAAAAATCAGGAAGACGACAATGCCCGGGCATATAGCCTTTCTACTCATCCAAAAGAAGTTGCCGAACACAACATGCTGGTCGACCTTGGGCGCAACGATGTCGGCAAGTATTGCGATGCCAACGCCATTTGCGATGCGGGAGGCGTAAAGGTTTCCGGCCTCAAAAGGGTTGAAGCTTACGGCGCAGTCCTGCATATGGTAACGGATGTAACCGGACGCCTCAAACCTAACGTAACAGCGCTTGAGGCCGTTTTAGGCAGTTTGCCTGCAGGCACTTTGTCAGGCGCGCCGAAAGTCCGAGCGCTTCAAATAATTGCCGAACTGGAAACATCATACAGGGGCCCTTACGGCGGAGCCGTGGGTTGGGTTACGGATAAAGAAGCCGACACCTGCATTTTAATCCGCAGCGCGGTTCTGGCTAACGGCATGCTTTATTGGCAAGCCGGCGCCGGGATTGTCGCGGATTCCGATCCCGAAAGCGAAAGGGAAGAGATATATCTAAAATCACGCTCCATCCGCAAGGTTCTGGAGTTAATGCAAAAACTTTTTGAGGGAGGTAAATACAATGGTACCAAACGATTGGGCCACACCCGCAAGACCCGTATTGATTCTGGATCACTTTGACTCCTTCACCTATAACCTCGTCCAGTATGTTGAAGGGTGGGGAAAGACAGTTAAAGTTGCCAGAACCAATACTCTTTTTGCGGACATAGCCAACTGCTATCCGTCCCGCGTCGTACTTTCACCCGGACCCGGGCATCCGCAAGATGTTATTTTGTTCCACCAGGCGATTACCGCTTGGGCTGGCAAAATTCCCATTCTCGGAGTTTGTCTCGGACATCAGGCCATTTCACTGCATGCCGGCGCAAAAGTTGTCAGGAACTATA
>JAHFJJ010000015.1:0-24456 GCA_023245895.1 Candidatus Doudnabacteria bacterium | reverse complement strand
ACGGCAAAACATCACTCGTGCATCACAACGGCCATCGACTTTTTGCAGGCATGGATAATCCGTTTGAAGCCTGCCGCTACCATTCGCTGGTGGTGGGCAAGGAGGACGCGGAAAGTCACGGGCTGGAAGTCATTGCCTGGACCGAAGAGGGTGAGGTAATGGCCATTGGGAACAAACGACACAAAAACCTGCTTGGGGTGCAGTTCCATCCCGAATCAATTTTTACCCAAGGAGGGGAAAAGATAATTAAAAACTTTTTGGGCCTTTAAGGCCCAAAAGAAGACCGACTCACTTGAGCCGGTCTTTTCTTATTTCACATTTACCATAAAATGCGTCGGCACAACCTTGCCCTTATGTTTAAATTCCCCAAAAATATGGTAAACGCCAGGGGAGGAGAAAGTCAGGCTGGCCTGGATGTTGGGTCCGAATTTATTTGGCATAAAGAAATGCTGGGCGTGGATGCCTGCGGAGGTCAATTTGTCGAGCCACGACAAGGGCAGCATGCCGTGGATGTGAGTGTACTTTAAGTGGTCGTCGCTTATTACCGAAATGTGCATCGGCACGGACAAGTAAGGCTGTAAGTCCAGAACAGGCTGATTATCTTTGGTTATGTGATAGCTCAAACTTGCCGGCTTGCCCGATTTTAAATTTGCGGATGTAGTTAGTCTAACATCATAACCTTCAAAATTTTTATATAGGGAAAATTCTTGCTGTTCCGGAGCTTGGGACGGCAGGCCTCCGACATTAACATAAAATTGCTGGGAGAAGGGTTTGGCGCGGACCGTGTAATCTAGGGAAAGTAGATATTTTCCGGATTTGGGAAAAGTATATTGTACGGGGAACTCGGCTTTTTTTAACATTTCTGGAGTTATTGGCCCGGCGTCTTCCGCGTGGATGTGGGCGTAAACGCTAAAGTCGGCGCTGGCAATAACCACGTGCATTACCCTGTCGTGGTCAAAGCTTAATTCCTGAACCGGCTTGCCGCTGTAATCTTGGATGCTAAAAATAAATGTCTCCGGTTTACCGGCTTCAATTATTTTAGGTTCCGTGCGCATTATTGCCTGCGCTTCCGCGGGACGGGTAAACTGCTCAAACTCGCGAATGTCCGCAAAGTGGTATTGGCCTAAACCCGAACCCAGCATGCATCCGGGCACAGCCACATCCGACTTTGCCTGCCCTGCTCTTTCCGGCACGCTTTCGTGCCAGGCAAAAAAAGTTACGTCTGAATTTTTCTCGCACAATTTTTGGAAATCGCTTTGGAAGAAAACCGCGGCTCCACCATGTCCTCCCCCAAGTAAAAACAAAACTAAGACGCCGACAACTACAGGGACTCCCCAAGCTCCCCTGTCGTAAAGCAGGTGGATATTGGATATTGCCTGCCCGCCATCGACTCTTGCCGAGGGCAAGGTCAGGCGGGGATATTGGATATTCTGAATTATAGCTAAGTGATTAAGCTTGCTACTGAACCTATATAGGAACACAGCGAAAATTAGAATTACTAAACCCACTAAAATACTCAACACAGCAAAACTATCAAAAATACGATCCTGCGCATGTGCTTTGGCAAAATTTATTTCATCCGGATAATTTACATTAAACGAAGCCACAGCGTCGTAAGAGCCCTGACTTTGGGCGGTTATGTCTATTTGCCAGTTGCCGGGCGGAGACAACTGATTCTCATCAAAAACATAACCGTCCCAAAACCTTTGCTCCAAAACAGCGCTTATTGGCCCAATGTTTCTATCATGGTTGGTTAAGGTTACAATCAAATTACTAACACTGTCCCTTTTGGGATGCAGGCTCTCGGCCGTAACCAAAAACTTAGCAGACTCGTAAGGGTCCTGCGTCAGGGTAATCTTAGCGCCCTGGCTTTCGGTCTGCCTAATAAAGTCATAATGCGGGGCAATGGGCGGCGTGGTAATAATTAAGATTGATGTTACCAACAAAACAAACACGCCGGCGCCGGCTTCAAAAGCAAACGTTATGGGAATCCAGTCCAAACTAGTTTTTAAATGGGATGATATTGCCCTGACAACTTTGGGTTCAATCCAAAGTTGGTGTAGCATGCGCGTAATAAATAACCCGGCGGCAAACACGCTCAAAATTATGAATTTCTGCCCCCAATCGGTTGTTAAAACGTTGTCAAAACCTTTTAAGTGCAACCAAATTACATAAACTCCTGTAACTCCCGCCACGCCCAAAGAAACGGAAGTAATTTTAGAAAACGAAGTCAATACAAATGTGGTTAGTCTAACATTTTGCAATTGTTTAATTATGGGGGAAAATAAAATCAATAAAGCCAGTATGCCGCCTATCCATAAATCTTTAAAATATAAATGGATGAAATTAATGGCAATAGAAAAATTCGGATAAAAATTTGATGCGGCCGCGTGGCTGACCCTGGCCCTGGCAAATGCGGTAAAGGCCAAAAGCAAAAATAGCGCGATTTCTGTTTTGGTAAATTTTTCTGAAGATAGAATTCTTTTCCTGCTTGCCCAAAAAACCGCAAAGAAAAAAGCAATTGACAGCAACCGGTAAAAAGTATACCTGGCCGAAACCGTGGAAAAAAATACCCAAAAGGTGGCGCCAAAAGCCGATTCCTGGAGCTTGGCTAATTCATTGGTTTTAAAAATAAAATAGGATATTCCGCCCGCGAATATTAACAACACGGCGAAAATTAAGCTTAAATTCAATCGTTTGAGTATTATAGTATCCGCCGATGATAATGCATCTGCGAAATATTTTCTCCTCATTGGCCGCCAAATAAAAGCTATTATGACAAGCAGGCCCAGTAACAAAGCTTCGCCAATAAGTTCAAAGCCAATAGTAATGCCTTCGGGTATGGATGAGCTGTGGCGGATTTGAAAGCCGCTTTGGGCCGGCTGGTTAGCGTTTGCTGATAAATGCCCTACTGAAAAAGTATAAGCGCCCTGGGTAAAATGGCCGTCATCTGCCGAAACCACCTGCCAGGAAACTGTATAGCTGCCTTGGCCTTTATCAATTAATCTGATTTTAAACAAACGGCTGTCTTTTAAGTCGACCCATGGATTTCCGTTATTCGCCCTCTGCCCATCCGGCCCGTAAACCAAAATACTGCTGGCTTTGGGTTCTATGTGTTCGCTGAATTTAATACTGACTTCTGAAGGCAATGCCTGAAGCACCGCAGACGCATCCGGCTCATACAACAAAGGCGTGGCATGGGCAGAGGCTTGACTGGCGGATAGAAGTCCTGAGACTAGAAGTAATCCTGTGATGAGAGTTTTAAAATTTTTCATATAGCCCTGTGTCATTGCGAGGGAGTGCATCCGACCGAAGCAATCTATACACAATATAAGATTGCTTCCACCTTCGTCCGCCTGCCTAAGGCAGGCGGACTTCGGCGGACAGGTCGGATGCACTCGCAATGACAAACTTTTAATTAATGCCTTTTTTTCTTGTTAGTTAAACCCCAAAAAGCCATCGTCAAACCCAAAACCAGCATACCCACAATTCCGCCGCTTAAAAAATTGGTCCAGTATTTTTTAGGGCTCTCCGGCGGCTGTTCATAATCGGCCTTAGACGCTACTAGAGGAAAAGAAGCCTGGTCCAAAGTCTGGCCGTCTTTTTTAAAATAAACCGCGACTTTATAATTGCCGCTTTTGGGAAAAACATAAGCCATGCCTGTGGGAATGCCGACACTATGGAGAATATCGGAATAAAAAACCGTTGCTCCGCCCTGTTTGGTTATATAAACAGCCACATCCGTGTAGTCCGCCGGATTATTTCCTTCCTTGTTGAAAAACAAAAAATCAAATGCCGTGGTTTCCCCTGCTGTCGGGGAAGCGGTGATGGAATCGTAGCCAACATCTATGATATACTTTTCGCCCGTTTGGATTAACGACTGCCCGGTTTGGTGCGCAAAAACAAACCCTGTCGAAAGCAAAAACATTCCGGTTGATAGTATAAATATTGTGAGTGGATAGGCCGCCCCGCTCAACGCGGGGCGGCTAATGGTAAACATGGGATTATTTCTTAACTGCGGAATAACCGGCAATGAGTATTGCCAACAAAGACAAGACCGCGGCGCCAAGCGGTAAAGTTGCGGCCGAATTTTTGGAAGCCATCGAGTCAACCTTGGCGCTTAAATCCGCGTTGGACATGCTGGATACGGGAAAACCTAAATCAGCCTTGGCCATGGGACAGCCAAAAGCGCCGGACTTGGAAATTCTGCTGACTTTTTCTGAAAGCTGGACAGAAGTCTTGTCTTCAGCTTGGGCGGATGACGGCGCAGGATTGCAGGTAAAAGTAAGGTCCACGGGCAGATTATTCAATGTTCCCATAACCCTATAGGCGTAAGTAGTCTGGATAGTAGGGTAAAAGGTCGCGTAGTAAGACCCTGGTTTGCCCCAAGAAGGAGTTAAGTCTAAGGTCTTTTTCTGGCTACCGGCGCTAATTTCCACTTTCAGGTTTTTTTCAAGTCCAAGCGCGGGCTCCGACTTAGCCGCCGGCCCGTCCATATCCCCGTCCGGACTCATTATTGCCATACCGCCGCCTGAAGTAACATTTAAATCCAGGCCTGTTTTGTCGTCCACCACCACCGGCTCATTTAGCGAACCTACCACAAAAGTATATTGCTTGTCTCCAATCTGGTAAACATCATGCTCATGAGCCGAGGTAAAATTAAACATTAACAAACCCAAACTTGCGGCAAAAACAGCCGCAAAATATTTTATTTTCATACTTTATGCTTAAAGTTATTAATAATTCTAAAAGCCGATAAAGTAGCTCTAAACAGGCCTGGGCTCCAAAAGTCCCCGCCGCGAAAAATTTAATAGGTAGTTAAATAACTTTAAAATATCCTGTTGAAAACCTTTGGCCAATAAAACATTGGCGCTAAAGTCAACTCTAATATCCCTGCCAAAAACATCTTCAACCAAAGCCAACACAAACATTGCGGCTAAAATAGCCAAAAACTTTTTATCTTCACCGTGGGTAAGCGCCTGCGTGCCTTCCCCCAAAAAAGCCGGGTGGCGGTGGCTAAGGCTTAAAGTGTGCAAAGCAATGGAAAAAAACAGCAGGCCTACGACCAGGAAGGCCCAAAAATCCCTGTCTATTTTGCCTTTAAAACCGAAACTATCCATAAGTTTGTCCGTTTATACTATTATACACTATTTTGCTTGCGTTAATTCAACAATATGGAAAAAGATCTTAGGCGCGTTGGCGCCCTAATGAAGAAAAAAATCAATAGCCTGCCTGCGCTATGCCTGGTAGCCGTTTTTGCCTTTGGCGCGTCTGCCGCCATAATCTTAACTGCCAAAGCCAACGTGCTCCAACCGGAAATCGGACCAATACTTAGCCTGCCGGTGGAGCCGCGGGATACGGAAAAAAATATTTTTGTTAACCTAAAAGACCAGACGCTTACTTACACCGAAGATATGCAGGTGGTAGGCCGATTTAATATTTCCAGCGGTTTGTCAGGCACGCCGACTCCGCCGGGAGAATATATAGTGTTAAAGAAAAAACCCGTGGTGGACTACCGCGGGGCAACCTACAATTTCCCCTCCACAAAATGGAACCTCATGTTTAAAGAAGGGAGAAACGGCAACTATTATATCCACGGCGCGTATTGGCATAATAATTTTGGCCATCCCATGAGCCACGGCTGTATAAACGTTTCCTATACCAACATGGAGGCCCTTTATAATTGGGCGGATGAAGGGACAAAGATACTGATTAATTAAGCGCCGACATAATGTAGATGTGTAATGGACAACTGATAAAAGCTCTTTTATGCTATACTAAGCCTAGTTTTCAACCCTGAGGAGGAGTAAAAAATGAGAGTGCTGCTGATAAACCCAAAGTTTCCGGTAAGCTACTGGGGTATGCAACACGCGTTAAAGTTTGACGGCACGCGCGCGGTATTTCCGCCGCTTGGCTTGCTTACTGTTTCAAGCCTGTTGCCGGACTATTGTGAAAGCCGGCTGATTGACTGCGAAGTCGAAGAATTAAAAGACCGGGATATCGACAACGCCGACCTTGTCTTTGTAACCGGGATGCTGGTGCAAAAAAAAGCGGTGCACGAAGTGGTCAACAGGTGCAAAGCCCGCGGTAAAACCGTGGTGGTAGGCGGCCCGTATGTTTCCACAAGCATGCAAGATGTGCCTAAAGCCGACCACATTTTTGTCGGCGAAGCCGAAACCACTCTGCCGCAATTTTTTGAAGACCTAATGCAGGGATGCCCGAAAAGGTTCTACAAAGCGGAAAAGAGGCCGGAACTCACCACCCTGCCGCTTCCCCACTTCAGACTTGCGAAACTTAGCCGCTATAGCACAATGTCCATCCAATTTTCCCGCGGCTGTCCGTTTGACTGCGAATTTTGCGATATTATTGAAATCTACGGACGGGTACCCAGAACCAAAACGACAACGCAGGTTCTTGCTGAATTGGACGGCCTGTTTAGCCTTGGCTGGCGCGGGTCTATCTTTTTTGTCGATGACAACTTCATCGGCAACAAAAAAACCCTGCGTACCCTGCTGCCGGCAATCGTAAAGTGGCAAAAAAACCACGAACACCCATTTGTTTTTTTTACCCAGGCAAGCCTCAATCTGGCCGATGATGAAAGCTTGTTGGAGCAAATGCGCGAAGCTGGTTTTAATACCGTTTTCCTGGGCATTGAAACGCCGGCAGAAGAAAGCCTGGTAGAAACCCAAAAACTTCAAAATACCCGGCGCAACCTGCTTGATTCTGTCCGCATCATCCAATCCCACGGCATGGAAGTTATGGCCGGCTTCATAGTTGGTTTTGACAGCGACCGGCCGGACATCTTCCAGCGCCAAATCGAGTTTATCCGCCAAAGCGCAATTCCCCGCGCTATGGTGGGCGTACTGACTGCCCTGCCCGACACCAAACTCTGGAGGAGGCTGGACAGGGAAGGCCGACTTCTGGGAGAAGGCAGCGGAAGCAATAATGAAGGGCTAGCGGGGCTGAACTTCGTTCCGAAGATGGACCCCCACACGCTTATTGGGGGGCATAAATCCATTTTGCGGACAATCTATGCTCCACGCGAATACTACGAACGCGCTTTGGAATCATTGAAGCGAACCCCTTTGGGGTCGGATCACTCCGGCTACAAGGGCCTGGCCTTGGTCAAAGGAGTAGCCGCGCTTGCCCGGGTTATTTTCTATTTAGGCGTTCTTGATGCCGAACGCCTTGAGTTCTGGCGGTTTATGAAACGGGTGGTTTTGGAACACCACCGACATTTCGCCCAAGGTGTGAAGTTCGCGGCAATGGGCTACCATTTTCGGACAATGCGTTTTTCCAAATAGGTACTATTGGCGCCTACCCTCCTGTTTTTTGGTCACTATGATCATCTATGGGAGGGTAATTTTTTTTAATTAGCCCATTTTTATAAAAACTGCTAAAATGAATGTAATAAAAATTAATTAAATAATTCAGACACAAATGACCCACAACAAACAAGTTCTATCAGACACCTTAAAAGCCTGGCTGCCTTTGGCCGCCGCAATAGTAATAGTTTCCGGCCTGGCTTACGCCGCGGCCCAACAGAACTACCGGCAGTCGGCAAATGACCCTCAAATCCAAATTGCCCAGGACGTGGCAGATGCCATTACGCAAGGCACTCCGCCCGACAGCATTACGGGACCGACCGGCAACACCGACATAAGGAAAAGCCTGGCGCCTTTTATTATAATTTTAGACGACGCGGGAAAAGTAATTGGCTCTTCGGCCGTATTGGACGGTAAAAATCCTGAATACCCTTCAGGCGTTCTTGATAACGTCCGCAAAAATGGCGGGGAAAAAATTACCTGGCAGCCGCAAGCCGGCGTTAGGATTGCCAGCGTAGTCACCCGCTACACAGGAGCAAAGTCGGGATTTGTGGTTGTCGGCCGTTCGCTTAAGGAAGTGGAGCGCCGCGTGGAAGAACTTACTGAAATGACTGCCATGGCAACAGCCCTGGCTTTAATAGTAAGCCTGCTTTTAATATTCTGCTTTAAAAAAATGGGAGTTGGCCACAGCCACAAACTGGCCGAAGTGGATATAGTAGTAACGGAAAAATAAATAGATTTATAAGCTAAAAAATGCAGCTTGACGAAGCGGAGCTAAAAAAGAAACTTACGCCTGAGCAATATCATATTCTGCGCGAAAAAGGCACAGAAGCGCCTTTTACTTCGCCGCTTTTAGATATCCATGGGAAAGGCATGTTCAATTGCGCCGTCTGCGGACAGCAGTTATTCGCTTCCGATAATAAATTTGACTCCGGCACAGGCTGGCCCAGTTTTGACCAGGCCCTGCCGGGAGCTGTGGATCTCAAGCGGGATGCCAGCCACGGCATGGAGAGGACGGAAGCAACCTGCTCAAAATGCGGTTCGCATTTAGGCCATGTCTTTGACGACGGCCCGGCCGCGACAACTGGAAAGAGATTCTGTATAAACGGAGCGTGCCTTATGCACCAACCTAAATAATTTAAACCCGCTTAATTAGTGGGTTTTTTATTATCCAAGCTGGCCCATAAATACCTAGCGGCCAAGGTCCTATACGGCTGCCAAGATTCGACAAGCATCTTATATTTCTTGGGATGGCGGTCTTGCTCCAGCTTATACCATTTTTTAATTGCATTCTTCAGGCCCAAATCGCCATGGGAAAACACGTCCGGCCTGTTTAGGCAAAACATTAAAAACATTTCCGCGGTCCAGCGGCCAATGCCTTTGACTTCTGTTAGATTGGTGATGATGGTTTCGTCGTCTAAACTCTTAAACTCATGAAAATTAATCTTCTTGTTTACAACCAGCTTCGCCAAACTTTTTATATAGCTGATTTTTTGAAAAGACAGTCCGGCTGTCCTTAAAACCTTATCGGACTTCTTTAAAACCTCCTCGGGTTTGGGAAATTTTTTTCCAAAAAGCGCGACAAACCTTTTTTCAATCGTGTCAGCCGCCTTAGTAGAAAGTTGCTGGTTTATAATTGCCGCGCATAAGCTTTCAAAATAGCGTTTGTGCGGTTTCCTGTCTTCCAGTTTTATTTTTTTTATTATCAAAGCCAGGGTCTTGTCCTTGCTTTTCAAATGTTGTAAAGCGCTTTTTTTGTCCATGCTTAAGTTTTTTTGGAAAACATCCTCAAAATAAAATAGCTCAAAAACATGCTGGCGACAACCAGGACTAAAATCCAGCCGGAAAGTTTTTGGAAATATTCCCAGTTATTGCCGAAAAGATATCCGGCCAGGCAAAAAAAAGTTACCTCCGTAAGCTCTCCCAAAGATTCAAAAATCAAATACCTGGAGTACGAAAGCCTGGTCATGCCCGAAGCCACGTTAACTGCCGGGGCAATGGCCGTAAAAAACCGGCTGGAAAAAATTGTCAAAATAGGATGGTCGTGGAGTTTTTGCCGGGCGGCATCCAGCCGCTCTTTACGGAAAAAGGAACCCAGGCCAATCTTATTGAGGACGCGCAAGCCGTAAAGCCTTACCAGCCAGTAACCCGCGTTATCGCCGGCTAAATTACCTGCTAATCCTACCGCAAAAACCAGCCAAAAATTAAGGTAGCCCTGTACGGCAAAAGCCGAAGCCGCCAAAAGCATACTGCCGGAAGGCAAAGGCAAGGCAAAAGCGCCCAAAAAAGTAATTATAAATATAGCCAGGTACTTGTAAACAAGCACATAGGACAATAAGGGTGTTAATATAATGTTCATTGGACGGACTTAAGCCCTTCCACGGCTTTAATCGTTTTTTGTAAGATTTGGTTTCCATCCGTCTTTTGAGATTTCGCAAGGCTGCTTATAGATAAATTAGGGTAGCGGGCGTCGGCTACATCCAAAGCATCTTTAAGGTAATCGGCAGGCAAATGGAAAACTAGATTTATATAGCGGAAAGTCATCCAGGTCCTAATTTGTCCAGGGTTAGCCGCTAACGCCTCTTTGCCGCGGCGCATATAGCCTGCCCGCCTTAATCCCATAAAATCCCTAAACAGCCAGCCCAAACAAAAAGCCAGCGCGGCTACGCATAAAAATAAAACTAACCACTGTAAAAATTTAGGGCGTTTAAAATAATTTTTCATTTTAAAAGATGGTTAAATTTTTTTCGGAACTTAGTTAATTTAGGGTCAATAACTAACTGGCAATACGGGTTGCCGGGATTATTAATGTAGTAATTTTGATGGTAATTTTCTGCTGGATAAAATTTATCCAGCGGCTGGGCCTGGGTTACAATTGGCGAAGTAAATTCCTTTTGGGCATTTTTAATAAATCCTTCCGCCTGGCTTTTTTGTTCCTCCGATAAATAAAATATTACGGAACGGTATTGGTCACCCACATCGTTGCCCTGGCGGTTCATAGTTGTCGGGTCATGGGTCGCAAAAAGCACATTCAGCAAATCCGTAAATTTTATTACCTGGGGGTCAAATTCTATTTTTGCGACTTCAGCATGCCCTGTATTGCCGTTTGATACTTGTTCATATGTTGGGTTTGCAACATGCCCGCCCGCGTAACCGGGCAAAACTGACGATACTCCTTTTAAATTTTGAAACACCGCCTCCACGCACCAAGAGCATCCCGCGCCAAATACTGCTGTTTCCATAAAAAATCCTTACTGCGTAGTGCTAAGTAATTAGTTCTAAGTCTTAGCACTATAACGATATTTATTAATATCTAAAATAAAATCCTCCGCGACCTTAACCCCATCCCTCCTCAATAAATCCCGCTGAAGCTGTTTATTTGCCGTCCAGTTGCCCTTTATGCTTATTATACCTTGGTTATTGACCACGCGCCACCAGGGAATTCTACCATCCTCTATGTTGAGCCCACGCAAAATTGCGCCTACCTGTCGCGCGGCGCGGGGAGAACCGGCGACGGACGCCACCTGGCCATAGCTGGCAACTTTGCCTTTGGGGATTTTTTTAATGAAGTTAACTACTTTTTCTTTAAACATATACCTTCTGGCGTGTCATCCCGGATATTTTTTACCGGATGATAACCTTTGAAGTAAAAAATTCCGGGATGACAGCTAGTGATTACTAAAATTACGTAATTCATTACGTAATACTTTATAATTGGGATGTGTTTGCGCGACCAAAGACCAAAAATTTTTACTGTGGTTAAATTCTTTTAAATGGCAAAGCTCATGGACGACTAAATAGTCCGCAAGATGTGCGGGTAAATGGGCGATTTTATAATTAAAATTCAAATTGCCTTTTTTTGAACAGCTGCCCCAGCGGGTTTTTTGGTTTTTTATATTAATGCGATTATAGCTAAACCCGTAGATATTATTCCATTGCCTGACTTTAAATTCAGCAAGTTCTAAAGCAACCTGGCGATGTTTTTTATAATCGCGCCGTGGATATTTTAATTCGGGTAAATTTTTAAACGGCTTAAATTTTTCCAAAGTGCTGGCTATCCAGGAGAGTTTAGATGCCACAAACTTCTCCGCCCGGCCAAAATCCAAACCTAAAGGCAAAGTCAGGACAACGCTGGAGTCGCAGTAAACCGCAATGCGCAGGCGCCTGGCCCGCCGGCTAACACGGACGGAATAAGGAATATTTTGGTTTTTGTATTTTAATTGGTTTTGCATTTAGCGTAAATTTAAGCTGGATGGAAAAAATTGGCTTTTGAAGGCAAGAAAAAACAACAAAATCCCCAAACATGCCATAAAGAAAAATAAGTTATCGGCCGCACCTCCAACCGGTGTCCTTAAAAATTTGGGAACCAGGGCAAAGCGCCTGCCCACGAAAGGATATAAAAACCCCACGCCGGTGTTAAAACCGTCTATTATAGAGTGGCTAAAATAGCTGGTCGCAAAAACATACGGCAATGCAGGAAAGGAGGAGTGGAAAATACCTAACATGACGGACAAAATTACGAGCGCCACCGGCAAAGAATGCATTATGCCGCGGTGGTGGAAATATCTGCCGCCAAACGCGCCCCTAAAAATCCCCAATACCCCTCCGCCTATAAAATGAATTTTCGCGGCTGTGGCATCTATGTCCGGCAATATGCTTGCGAGCATTGCGGCGGGAAGCAAAACCAAAATGGATTTGTCCAATGGGCCAAAAAACGGCGCAATCCACAAAGCATTAACGCCCACAGCCACATGAGTTCTCCAGGTCATAATAAATTTATGAGATAATACTCTTGACCCTGCCTACTTCCCCGCTCACAAGCCTCACTTTTATTCCGTGCGGGTGGAATTGGGAGTTGGTTAAAATATCCGCCACAATGCCTCGCGTCAGTTTGCCCGTGCGCTGGTCTTCTTTTAAAACAACATCTACGGTTATTCCCGCAATTATGTCTTCCCGATTTTGTCCTTGCATACCTATTTACTAAACCACGCTTTAATTTTTTCCCACGCCGCCAAACGAACCCCCAAAAATTCCAGGCCGACAAACATCAGCCACGAGCCAGGAGTAAAAGGAGTAATAAGCGCCAAGAAGCCAACTATTATTAAAATAACCCCGATAATTTTTTTTAGCCTTGGGTTGGCGCTGGAAAATTTTTTTAGTCTTGCCTGCCAATTTTCCATTTAAGAATGTTTATGCTTTTTTATCAGTTTCCACAAAAGCACAATTACCAAGAGCATTATAACCCATGCCATAACAACTGTAATAATGAACACCAAGCCAAACCACATGCCCAAAGCGGCTTTTAAATGCATGCTTGCCGGATTTAGCTGATACATCATATTGCCGCATGGACTATAGTTATAATTGTCCATCGTAGAACTTTCCGGCTTGCTTAGGCAAGGCATAGCCCTAAAACTTGATGCCGACTGGGCATTAGCGGTTGCCGCGTCTACATCCGTGCCCGGTTCATAAGCCGCGGCCAAAGCCTGGTTCGCTGTTAAAAGCATGGCGGCTGACATTGCTGCTGCTAAAAGAGATTTTTTGACCATTATTTTGTGTTTAATTATTTCATTTATTATACCATGTTTAATGTCTTTGATGATAAAATGATAAGATGTTAAAATAATACTATGATTCAGCCTGTTATTTGCTTCGGCCAGCAACCGTGCGGATTTTTCCCTAAACGTTTTTTGGTTGCCAAAATTAATACCGCCCGCGCCCTGCAAAAAGAAATAGGAGGTAAAATTGTATTTTTTTACCACGACAGCGATGCCGACTATAGGGAAACGATTACCATCATGCGCGATAAAACCACGGGCGATGAAGTCCGTTTGAATTTTACCCAAGAGAATAAACTCCAAAAAAAACATTCCCCTCTTTACTTAAAACGCATACCTGGCAACTGGAAAGAAGAAACATTAAAACAATTACCCAGATTTATTTCTTCGTCCCCTCTCCCCCTCTTGTCCGACCTAGCCTTGGCGAAGTTGGAGGGAGAGGGACAGGGTGAGGGTTTGATGGAAATTTTTAAATCTGTTAATTCCAAATTCGTTGCCGACTTCTGCCTCCAAATGTACCAAAAAATGGGCCTGCTTGACGGGATTGAAGTTGTGAGATCGTCAGATAAAAATTTCCGCAAAAGCGCAATAGATATACTAGAAGGTTTTGCGGATATAGAGTATCAGGGGGAAATTGTCCGGGCGAAAATAGGAAAAGACAAACTTAGCCTGCATGAAGGCGGCACGGTCTATACCTACCTGCCTAAACCTGATAAAATATCCAAAGAACAAATAAATGCCGGCAAGGACGAACGCTTCGGCTGGATGAACTCCGTTATCCACTGCACGCACTACATTTTGGGGGAAGGGGAAAAAAATTATTTAAAGACTCTGGACTTCCCTGAAGTAAAATTTATAGATAGACAACAAATTGAGCAGGCGGATTATGCCTGGATTTCTGATAATTAAAATGTAGCGTGCCGATTTATCGGCGTCCTTGTACCGCCGATAAATCGGCACGCTACGAGTAATATAAATCTTCATGGCTAAAATCCTCGCCATTGGCGCACACCCCGACGACATAGAATTCGGCTGTGCCCCTATACTAATTAAAGAAATTTTAAAAGGCAACCAGGTAAAAATTTTGGTCTTGTCTTTGGGCGAAGCCGGCTCAAGCGGCACGCCCGAGGGACGCAGGCAGGAATCTCTAGAAGCGGCAAAAATTATTGGCGCGGAAATTGAATTTTTGGAAATGGGCGGCGACTGCCATTTGGAACACACTCCGGAAAATAGCATAAAAATGGCCGGGCATATTAGGCAATACAAACCCAATATCATCCTTGCCCCGGATACCAACGAAAACCAGCACCCTGACCATTCGGTTGCTGGCAAAATAACGCGCGACGGCGCCAGGCTGGCACGCTACGGCGGCCTGGCGGAAATAAAAAAATTACCCGCCCACAAAATTGATTCGCTCTATTTTTACGTAATAACCCAATTCTTTGGCAGTTCGCCGGACGTGGTAATAGATGTCACTCCGGTTTACCAACAGTGGCAAAAAGCCATGAACGCGCACGCAAGCCAAATGAAGAGTAAAAAATATTTGGAAATGATAACTTCCTGGTCTAAAGCCTTAGGTTCGGCAATAGGCACGGATTACGCCTTAGGACTAAAGACCAACGAACCAATTAGGTTGGACAACATTTCCGACCTCAATCTTTCTTCCAGAAACTATTAACCCATAGCATACCAAGACAAAATAAAAAGGAGCCTTGTAAAAATCAACAAGACTCCTTAAACCTGCTGCCTGTTTTAAAGGCTAATGAGTACGCCCGCGAACCGGAAAGCAGTATTCCATTGACGGTTGAGATTCCTTGGGTCGTCAGCGCGGCCGCAAAACACCACGCGCCGGGCGCCTTCCGTTGTGCAGGCGAAGTAGCACCACTCGCCTTTTGTGTTTTTCCAGTGCCCTCCGTTGGGGCAAGAGTCTGCAAACGAACGATTCTGCTCGTTATCTGCCGCCTGCGCCCTGGGGTCAGGACGCAAGTTGCGCCTTTGGAACTCAAGGGCAAGCTCTTCATCCGTAGCCAGCCCATCAAGGGCAAAGTAATGCAGCTCTACTTCATCCGGCCCATCCGTCGGCATGGTATCAACAATATCCGGGTCAACAAACAGAATCCGGTTGGCGCCAAAAATTGCCTGCGCCCCGGACAGCGTGCGTTGAATGTTGCTCACTTTACGAACCAATGGACGAGTACCCATGTATTAAATCCTCCAAATTTTTTTATCTGAACAATCTTGCTTGGCTCGATTTGCTGTTCAACTATTCACGAACAAGAAGGTGGTAATCTTTGCGCAAGATTACTGTCGCACTGTCCTCGGGGATACACACAAATTCCTCTAACTCGTGCGTACCAACAAGCGCGGAGCACAACCTGCCCCGCGCATCCCACCAGACCGTAATGTGCGGTTGCTTCCACCTTTCTTTCGGAAACCTTGCGTGGAAAGCAAAAAACTCGGCCGGGGTGGCGATTTTCGGGAAGAGACCAAATAACTCATCGGCAGTCTCCATGTTGCCTACCGGGACAGGACGGACTTTGCAGTCTACCGGCTGGACTACCATGGGGATATCGCCAGGGTTTTTGGCCAAACCCAACTTTATCGGACAGTCGAGGGCGTTAATTACATCAGCGGCCGACCGGATTTTAGGGTCGCTGATGACGTGAAAAACATGGCCGGTTGGGCTTTTAACCACTTTTGGGGACGTAACAATATCTTCGTCCCCAATAATCACTTGCAAGGCTTGAGTTACCTGTTCAGGTCTGCGATTGCGTTCTCTAACCAATTCCATAGCCTTGGAAAACTGGTCTAAGAGAACGCTTTTCTGCTCGACCGTGTAAGCAAACCGTGTGCCATTACTCATGGCTTATGCCTCCATAATTCATAATTGAAAACAAACCCTGATTACTCATCAAGGCCCCTACCCTAAAAATTAAGAGCAGAAAATAATAGGCTTTATGCGCTACTATTTTCTAACCTCAACAAAATATTATGCGCCTTTTGTTATGTTTTGTCAAGTTACTTGCCTACTAACCTAATGCTATACTTTATAAATGAAAAAATTTAAAATCGGCATTGTCTGCTACCCTTCGGTGGGCGGCAGCGGCATTGTAGCGACTAACTTGGGCATAGAGCTGGCGCGTTTAGGCCACGAAATCCATTTCATTTCCTATGAAACGCCTTTTCGGCTGGTTAAAAAGTTGCCTCGGGTTTACTTCCACAAAGTTGAAATAAATAAATACGACCTTTTTAAATACCCGGATTACACTTTGCCTTTGGCGGTTAAGATTGAAGAAGTGCAAAGGAAATATAAAATGGATATTGTGCATGTCCACTACGCCGTGCCGCACGCCACAGCCGCGCTTTTAGCGCGCCGGATTATGCGCCAAAATGGCACGCCCTTGCCTAAAATTGTCACCACTTTGCACGGCACGGATATAACCCTGCTTGGCCGCGACAAAAATTTGTCAGAGGTTATTAAATATTCAATTGAGCGCTCGCATGGTGTTACCGCGGTTTCAAAAAGCCTTAAAAACGAAACGGTTAAGCTGCTCAAAACCAAAAAGCCTATTGAAGTAATTTATAATTTTTACACTCCCCCGCCAATAACCAAAACTCCTGATGTCGTCCGTCGTGCGCTGAATATCAAGCCTGATGACTTTGTTGCCATCCATCTTTCCAACTTGCGGCCGGTAAAAAGGATTCCGGATTTATTAAAAATTGCCGCGCGCGTAAAAAACCCCAAATTTAAGTTGCTGATATTGGGCGGCGATTTTTCAGCTTTTAAAACTTTGGCTAAAAAACTTAAACTGGACAAAAAGCTGATTGTAAAATCCAATGTCCAGGATATTGGCAACTACATTAATGCCAGCGATGTTGGGGTATATACGTCCGATACCGAAAGTTTCGGTATGGCTATGCTGGAAAGTATGTCTTATGGTAAAACCGTTTTGGCTACCAGGGCGGGCGGAGTTCCCGAAGTGGTAGAAAATGGCAAAACCGGCTTTCTGTTTAAGGTCGGTGACGTTAATGGCTTTTCCAAAAAACTTGAATGGCTCATTAAAAACAAAAATGTAACGGAAAAAATGGGCGCGGAAGCAAAAACCGCGGCCTGCAAAAAATTCTGTTCCGGCATAGTTGTCCCAAGGTACGCAAAATATTACGAATCTGTTTTAAAAAAATAATTATTTCTTATACTCCACTAGCCTTCCTGCCGCAATTTCTATTTTGTCGGCAAGCCGGAGGTTTTTTATTTGTGCGGATGATAAAATTCTAAAGTGCTTTATTTTATCCAACTTATGAGGGATTTCAAAAAGATTTCCCGATGATGTTCTCCATTGCAAATTATTAAAGCGCGATAAATCACACGCTGCGGAATACTCCCGTAAAGTCTTTTTTCCGCTATTTAAAAAATATTCGTGGAAATAGGATAGAGCAAGTTCGTGGATTGATTTATATATAGGCTCTCGGTAGCGTAAAACCGCGTGATTAGTTTTACTAATTGCCCCATAGCAGCCAAATTGCTTAAAGATTGCTACGACATGATCGTCATCATGAGGCTTAATTGAGCGAAGATCCAGCAAGAGCGGTTTATAGCCATGAAATTGCAAAGCCGCGGCCGCCAGCATCGCGCCTTCCATACAATGGGCTTTTTTATTTTTTATGACAAAACGGGGCGACATACAAGTTTCCCCATTTTTTTCAAAATTAAATTTTATCGAATTTAAATAATCCTGAATTTTCTTTGGTGAATTCAGCTTTTTAAAAAACCTTCTTTCTTCTGCATTATATTTTTGTTTCTGTTCCATGCTGATTATTAAAACCACCTGCTAACTATTTTTTTATAGCGTGCCCGCCGAATTGTTTCCGCAACAGCGCCACAATTTTATTGGAATACTTTTGGTGGTTTTTAGGGTCAACTGATTCCTTGCGCACGTTAACTGAACCCTCAAGCACGCGCACATCCACTCCTAACTCCTTGCCCGTATTAACCGTCCACTCGCCTTCGCCGTTAGAGCCTATTTCCCCTTTAGTGCCTGCCACGTCTTCTTTTTCAAAAATATCCGCCACTAAATCTATTAGCCAGGAGCGCACCACGGTTCCCTGCTGGTAAATTTTTGTCACCTGTTTTAAGTCGGGTTTTAATTCGCTGGCTTCCAAAACCGCGTAGCCTTCGCCAATGGCTTCCATCATGCCGTATTCTATCCCGTTGTGCACCATTTTTACAAAATGTCCGGCCCCGTTAGAGCCAACCAGCCCGTAATTTTCTCCGGATGATAAAGTTTTAATTATAGGTTCAATAACCGGCCATTGCTCCTTTGGGCCTCCGGCCATAAGCGCAAAACCGTTTTCAAAACCCCAAACCCCGCCCGAAGTGCCCACGTCAAAAAAATAAATGCCTTTAGCCGCAAAATCTTTTCCGCGTCTGACGGACTCTTTGTAAAAAGAATTGCCGCCGTCAATTACTATATCTCCGGCTTTAATATGCTGTGCCAGCTGGTTTTGTAAAAAATCTTCCACAATTTCATGGGGCAGCATTAGCCAAAAAATCCGCTGTGGCTCCTTCATTTCACCGACCAACTGGGGTATTTCAGCAAAAGATTTTCCCCCAAAAGCTTCAAACTCTTGTCTTGCCTCTTCCCCCCTGTTCCAAGCCAACACACTAAAATTATTTTTGTGCAGGCGCTTGGCTATTTGCATCCCCATCCTGCCCAACCCAAATATTGCAATTTGTTTGTTCATAAATTTTGTCAATTATGTATGGTCAATCTTATTTAATCTTGGTCAATTATTTAGTCCACCACTCCTTTAAGTCCTTGTCCATAAATTCATCCGCTTCTTTTGGCCCGTTTATGCCCCCTCGGTACTTATAAAGCGGTAACTTTTTAAACTGCGGGTTTTCGGTAATGGAATCCACAAACTTCCAGGCGGCTTCTATTTCGTCACTGCGGATAAACAGCCGCTGGTCGCCTTCCAAAAAATCCAAAAGCAGGCGCTCGTAAGCCCCGGGGATTTCCCCCTTAAAGGCCATTTTGTAGCCAAATTCCCAATCCGCCTGGTGTAATTTAATGCCGAAACCCGGAATTTTGTTGTTAATTTGCAAATGCACGGCTTCGTCCGGCTGGATTTGGAAAGTTAAAACATTGGCGCTGCAGCCTTCAAACAAACAGCGGACAGGCTCGCGGAAATGCACGGAAATTTGGGTCAGCTTTTTGGAAAGCCTTTTGCCGGTCCTTAAATAAAACGGCACGCCCTGCCAGCGGGGCAGGTTTATGTAAGCCTTAAGCGCGAAGTAAGTTTCCGTGCCGCTCACACCTTCCTCTTTGCGGAAATCTGCGGCTTCCTTGGCGTAGCCTTCATACTGCCCTTTAATTAAATGCGAGGCAAATTTTTCTTTTAAAGTCTCAAGGGCCTTTAGGACTTTAAGTTTTTCGTCGCGGATAAACTGTGAAGTCAGGTTGTAAGGCTCGTCCATAGCAATTAAGGCCAGCATTTGCAAAATATGGTTTTGCAAAAAATCTTTTATGGCGCCCGTGGAGTCATAATAGCCCATGCGGCCGGCCGCGCCGTCTTTTTCCAAAACTGAAATTTCCACGTGGTCAATAAAACGGTTATTCCACAACGGTTCAAACAGGCTGTTGGCAAACCTGACTACCATTAAATTCTGCACCGTCTCCTTGCCCGCGTAATGGTCTATGCGGTAAATTTGGTCTTCGCTAAAATATTTTAGCAACAACTGGTTAAGGCTCTGGGCGGATTTTAAATTAAAACCAAACGGCTTTTCCACCAATACGCGCACTTTTCGTTCGTGTGCTGCGCAGGCCATTAACAGCCCGGACGTCTGGAGGATTTTAGTAATAGCCGCGAACTGCTGGGGCTTGGTGGCAAAATAAAACAGGCGGTTATGGCATTCATGCTTGGGTTTTTCCTTGTCGGCCAGGACTTTGGCCAGCTCAATAAAGCTTTCGGGACGGTCAAAGTCGCCCACGTGGTAGACCAGGTATTTTAAAAATTTTGCTTTTTTTGCCGGAGCCAGCTTTTTTATTACGCGGGATTTTTTTAAAATAAAATCCAAGTAGCTTTTGGAAGTAAACGGCTTCCTGCCCACGCAGACCAGCTTAAAAGTTTTAGGAAGGAGATGGTGGCTATCCATATGCAAAAGCGCGGGCAGTAAATAATCCGCGGACAAATCCCCGGTGGCGCCAAAAATGGTTAAAACCGTGGGTGGCAAATTATGGCCAATATGGGTATGAATGTCGCTTTTTGCCATAAACTAATATTAACATAATTTAGAAGTTTAATGTATAATAATTATGTAGTTATTAGCCCTTAATTTTATGGCATATTCTGACCACCACAAGCGTTCCATTGCAAAAACCATTGGCTACCTGGCTTTGGTA
Organism: Candidatus Doudnabacteria bacterium; assembly: GCA_023245895.1. GTDB lineage: Bacteria > Patescibacteriota > Doudnabacteria > UBA920 > UBA920 > PALSA-1336. The sequence goes on along the minus strand of JAHFJJ010000015.1, from coordinate 4,173 downwards.
GTTGCTTCGGACTATATTGTCACTCTTATAATTACCCGCCAGTATGGCTTAAGTTTTAGCATTACATTTTTCTCCAACCTGGTAAGCGCCATAATTTATTTTATCCACGAGCGCGCCTGGAACAAAATCCACTGGGGCAAAACCAAAATTGAAATAGACATTAAAGATGTAACGCCGTTTTAAAATATAATTGCCATTGCGCGTGCAGACCAAGCAATCCCATCTTGGAAATAGGTTGATTTGTCGCCCGTTCGGCCACGCTTAGGACGCCTGGAGCCCAGTCAAAATGCAGGAGCCAAAAAAAAGAGACAAGCCTGCGAACGCTTGTCTCTTGTTGCGTTAACTCGTGAGCCCTTAAAATATACGCAGAGGGCTCCACGGTCCATTATCTTCCCGAGGGGAAAAACTTCTTGTGAGTTTCTTCCACGGCCTTTTCTAACTGGACGTGCCAGAAGTCGCCGTTGCTTCCTCCGACAACGGCACGGCCGCCAATCTCCTCAAACTTCTTTTTTCCGTTCTCAAAAACCACATTTGGCTCGCGGTCCAGGTCGTAGTCCCGGATCTCGAACCTTTCAACATGGTCCCGATACGGAACAGACTTCACAAAGGTCAGCCCCAAGAAGTTCGAATGAGAAACTTCGTATTTCACTCCTCCCTCAACGGTGAAGGAGACAGGTGCCTCCTTCACAAGCTCGACAATTTGGCGGAGTTCAGGGCTTGCGCGTGACAAGTCCTCTTGTTGCGGAATACCCGCAAGGACATTCAAAAGCATCAGCCCTAAAAAAACTGACAAAAGCACGAAAATTTTTTTTGACATCCCCTATCCTCCGTTCGAATTTGAAACTAAAATAACATCTTACGTTAAGTATTATGTCATAAAGTTAAATTTTAGTCAATGGACAAAAAAGAATATTTATGGTAGATTTTATGTATCTTCCCGAGAGAATTACGGGGATTTTTATTTGGACTACACTGACAAACGGGGAACATAAACAGATGCACACAGAAAACAAGTCCGTGTTAATCAGTAGCCATCAGTGTTAATCAGTTTTCCCATATGCAAAGAGACGCCATAAGAAACATCGCCATAATCGCCCACGTTGACCACGGTAAAACTACTTTGGTGGACGCCATGTTAAAGCAGACCCAAACGGTTAAGGACAATGCCGAAACCAAAGATTTGATAATGGACAGCATGGATTTGGAGCGCGAGCGCGGCATTACCATTCGGGCGAAAAACGCTTCGCTTATTTACAATGGCACCAAAATCAACATCGTAGACACCCCGGGCCACGCGGACTTTGGCGGAGAAGTGGAAAGAACTTTAAGGATGGCTGATGGTGTTCTTTTGTTAGTAGATGCCAAAGAAGGCCCAATGCCTCAAACTAAATTCGTGCTTAAAAAAGCTTTGGAGCTTGGCCTTAAAGCTATTGTTGTAATAAACAAGGTTGATAAACCCGATGCCCAAGTTGAGCCGACAATTAATAAAACTTTTGACCTTTTCGTTAAATTAAATGCCAACGACGCCCAGCTGGACTTTCCAATTATTTACGCATCCGGCAAAAAAGGCATTACAGACCCTGACCTGGAAGCTTGCAAGAAAAAAATTGCTACTGATGCAGCTCCGGACGTCTCCCCTCTTTTTGACGCTATTTTGAAGTTTATCCCGGCGCCCGATGTGAAGCCGGAAGATCCTTTTGCCATGCTTGTATTGGCGCTTGTTTACGACAACTACAAAGGCAAAATGGGCATTGGCAAAATTGTTTCCGGCTCCATTAAAAAAGCCCAAAACATTGTCCGCATAAAACCGGACGAAAGCAAAACCCAAGGCAAAATTTCTTCGCTTCAAATGTATGAAGGGTTAAAACCGGTAGATGTAGAAGAAGCCGTAGCCGGCGACATTGTTGCTATTGGCGGCTTTGACGATATTTCCATTGGCGAAACTTTAACCGACCCGACCAACCCAATCCACTTGGAACCCGTAGAAATTGAACCGCCGACTATAAAAATGACCTTTGGCGTAAATACCTCCCCTTTTGCCGGACGCGAAGGCAAATTTGTAACATCCCGCAACTTGCGCGATCGTTTATACAAAGAACTGGAAATTAACGTGGCCTTAAAAGTTGAACCGAGCGAAGAAGGCGCGGAAAGCTTTTTGGTTAGCGGCCGCGGCGAACTTCATTTGGGCGTGCTGATAGAAACCATGAGACGCGAAGGCTTTGAACTGCAAGTCAGTCAACCTCAAGTAATTTATCATTACCAATTACCCGACGGCTCTATTTCCTCGTCCCCTCTCCCTCTGGGAGAGGGGCAGGGTGAGGGTTCTGCGGTTAAACTAGAGCCGTATGAAGTTGTAACCATAGACTTACCGTCCGAATACCAGGGCGCGATGATTGAAAATTTAGGAAAACGCGGCGCGGAAATGTTAAATATGGATTCTTCCAACAACACAGAACTGCACGCGGAATACCTTATTCCCACACGTGGTTTGATCGGATTGAAAAACTTACTCCTTACCCAAACCCGCGGCACAGTTATTTTAAATAATTTGTTCGATAGCTACAAACCCGTCCACGAAATAGACACCCACGCCAACGACCACGGCTCTTTAATATCTTCCGAAACCGGCGTCTCCAACGCCTACGGCCTTAACAACGCCCAGGAACGCGGCATTATGTTTATTGGCCCAGCAGTAGAAGTTTACGAAGGTATGGTAGTAGGAAAGAATGCCCTTGATAGTGACATTGAACTCAACGTCTGTAAAACCAAAAAACTCACCAACATCCGTTCCTCCGGCACAGACGAAGCCATAATCCTAACCCCTCCCCGCCCCGTAGAACTCGACTTTGCCCTAGAATACATAGGCCCCGACGAACTAGTAGAAGTCACCCCAAAGAGCATCCGCATCCGTAAAAAATTACTGGATCCCAACGCCCGCAAAAGAGCTGCAAGATAAATAAATTTGATAAAACCCTAGGCCAAGGCCTAGGGTTTTTTGTATTACGTAATAGATTATGTAACGGTTTAATTCAAGCTTCTTTCTATTAAACCATTCTTGCTGTGAATAAAAATTTGACCGCCACTGCTACTCGCATATTTTTTAGCTCCGGAGACAGCATCATTTTTGCTGCTGTAACTTCTTTTATCGTCTGAGCCAATTCTTTTTACCTCCCAAGAACCTTCCTTTGGAAAAACATGAATATTTTTTTGGCCACGTTTAATAGCGTCAGTATAAGATTTTATCTGAGGATTATTCTTATTTTTTCTCTTTAATGGTATTTCTCTAGGGGACATATTATTCCGTAATTATCTTGATTATTTCATCTATAGTATACTGATTTTCCGTTAAGTACGCAACCAGGTCATTTCTGGTCTCAAACTTTAACTCGGTAAATCTTAAGTCTTCCGCTAAATAAGCGTTTTTTATTAACTTGATTCCAACGTCAGCACAATTCTCTGCAATCCAAAGCAGCGTTGTTCTTGCCGTTGAATGCTTTTGATAAAAATATGCATCACTAAATTTCCTGTCCCTATTAAGAAAAGCCACAAATGCCTGCTTAAAATCTTCAGGCCAAACCGCGTGAATTTCTATCTTTTTACCGGCTTTTCTAATTTTGCCTATTTTTATTTCCGCCCCTACTTTGGTAGGAAGCACTCCGTCCAGCACTATTACGTCTTTATCCTTTAAGTATTCAGAAAAGTATTCGGTCTTGCCCGACGCCGGGCCGCCGGACAACAAAATGACTTTTTCGAATTTAGATGATTTAACCGCTTCATCAAACTTTTTGTCCGCTAATTTAGCCGATTCACTATGAAATTCCTCGGATTTCTCTGGAGAGTATCCGGGCAAGTCCTTTTTTATATCATCAGCTGAAATTAATATTGCGGACATAAATTTATTCTACCATCCACAAGCCAAACGCACAATAATTTGATAAAACCCTAGGCCAATGCCTAGGGGTTTTTTGTATTACGTAATAGATTACGTAATTAAATATATAATTAATGGTTCACGTCCCCATTACCATTATCGGCTTTTCTCCACTGTACAATTCGGTAGAATTATACTACAGTAGTGAGAAGTTAAGATTCACAGGCAAGGCTGGCGGGCTTGAAATCTGCCCGTATTTCTGAAATAATCTAGTTCAAATGGAGGAATCATATGAGTGGCAA
>JAHFJJ010000014.1 GCA_023245895.1 Candidatus Doudnabacteria bacterium | reverse complement strand
AACTCATCTCGTATTGTTCAAGATTTTCCGGCCAAGAGGCGCTTTCCTGCTGGAGCGAAGGCTGGCCTTTATACCGCGCGGAAATTATGACTCCCACAGGCGTAGTCGGGTTTTGCCGCCATTTTAAATCTGCCAGCGACCAGAGTTCCTGCTACACGGATTTATTTTATGTGGTGACAGCCCAGGTTCAGTTTGACACCAATTTTATGAAAGATTACTGCTCCCAACTGCCCGCGGGCGTGAGCGGCCGCTGTTTTGCCAATACCGCTTCTAGGCTAATTGAAACCGACTATGCTAATATAGAAAAGTCAGCCGCAGTTTGCAAATCTGCCGGCCGGAGCGATGACCAGGACCAGTGCTTTAATGAGCTGGTATTTTATTCCACATTTAATTTTAAACCGGGGTCTGAGCAGTTTTACCAGTTATGCAACAGCCTGCCGGGCGGCTGGAAAAACAGGTGTCTGGCCAATAGTTCAAAATAATGAATCTTAAGCGCAATCAATTTTTGATTATTGTATGCGGCCTTGCGCTGGTGGGCTTTTTGCTTTACCGCAAGCAGGCGATGCCGTCAAACCAGGTTTCTGTGGCTCTTGGCGCGACCCATACTATAAATCTTACCAAGCAAGGATTTGTTCCGGACGAAATCGCGATCCATCAAGGCGATACGGTTATTTTTACCACGACCGCGGGCAAAGCCTTTTGGCCGGCTTCTAATTTACATCCTACCCATGCTATTTATCCGGAGTTTGACCCTAAGCGCGAAATCAAACCTGGAGATTCCTGGAGCTTTGTTTTTAACAAACCCGGCACATGGTATTTCCATGACCACCTTTCGCCCACCAACACGGGCAGTATTGTGGTGGCTGCAAACGGCGCTTTTGGTACAGAAAAAAAAGTTAAAGCCGCGGTAGGCAATTGCGCTAATATAGACAAGAATAAAAAACAGCAATGTTGGGACGAGCAGCTGCAAAGAGCCGTTAAGGAAGACGGTTTGGATGCCGCTTTTGAGCTTTTTGTCGAATTGTACAAGACCGACCCGGAAATTCCCAAAGCCTGCCATGGCTGGGCGCATATTTTAGGCAAGGCCGCGTTTGAAAAATTTAAAGACCAAAAAGAAATTATTTTGAGGAAGGAAACTTCCTATTGCGGCTACGGTTTTTTCCACGGTTTTATAGAAAGGCTCCTGCAAACTTCCGGCGACATAAAACAAACCAAGGCTTTTTGCGAATACGCTACCAAACAGCTGGGCAGCTTAGCCGGCGGCACTTATTCCAGCTGCGTGCACGGCATTGGACATGGTTCGGTTAACATTGACAATCCGGCCCTGTGGGGGGATTTTGGAGCCATGATTAGTCCAGGGTTTAAGACCTGCGAGGCCGCGCTGGACTCGCCCCAGGACCTGCGCAATTGCTATGATGGCGCGTTTAACGCCATGCAGCAAAACGCCTACCATAAGGATTACAAACTGTCCGTAGATCCCAAAGATGTTTACGCGGAATGCAGGAAACAGGAACAAAAATACAAAATTTCCTGCTACTTTGAATTTACCGGTTTAACCTCGGAATTTTCCGGGCATGACTTTAAGAAAGCCGCGGGTTGGCTGCTGAAAGAGGATATTAGCCGCGAAATAAAAATAGATTCCATATCAAAAATGGCCGCTGATTTTATGCAGGACGACATTGCCAAAGCCAGCCAGAAAAAAAACCTTCTGGATTGCCGGTCCCTGCCCGAGTATCTCCGTACATTTTGTTTCAACGGGGTTTTGGTCGGCTTTTTAGCCCACGGGCAGCCCGAGCAGGAGTATATAAAAGGCCTGAATTTTTGCAAAGACCCGCTGCTTACTGCCCAGGAGGAGCAAGCTTGTTATTCAATGATTGTCGGCCAGACGGTCAAAAAGGCTACCGAAGCCTGCGACAGCCTGCCGGAAAAATATAAAGCTTTATGCCGCGCATAAAAAAATTTTTAAATGAAAAATAAACCGCGCCAATATTTAATCCGGGTTTTGTCCATCCTGGGCTTCGTCGGGGCGGTTTATCTTATTGCCGTTGGCAGGCTCCCTTCACGCTTACCGGCTCAACTGTCCGCTAAGACTGCCAAAGTTTTTGATGCCGCTACAGAGCTGCAAAAGATAAAAAATGAAGCTAAAGGCAAGGGCATTTTTTTAACTTTGGACTACAATGCCAAGCAGGTTTTTTTGGACTATGGCCTGGATAATTCTATCGTTCTCATACACCAGGGGTTTTTAAACAATGAGTTTAACATTAACCAGTGCCACACTCTTATGCACCTGCTTGGCCATAATGCCTACTCCTCGGGCAAGTACAAACTTTCCCAGCTGGCTTCAGTAGACTCACAGCTCTGCGGCGGAGCGTTCCAGCACGGCGTGGAGGCGGAGATTACCATAAAAAATCTGGATTATATTACCGAACTTAAAGAATTTTGCGCCGAGGTGCAAAAACGCACGCCAGGAGCTGACTGCTACCACGGCATGGGGCACGCCACCATGCATCGCTCTTTGCAAATAAACAATTCGCTCAAAGACTGCGACCGTTTATTGCCGGGGCCGGTAAATAATTTAACCGAATGCTATAAAGGGGTATTCAGCGAAACGGCCTTTTTGGTTCAGGGGGTGGACGGCGATACCGGTTTGGCTTTCCCGAACGGCCCGCCAATAAAGCTGGCTGAAAATAACCCCCTGGATTTGTGCGTTTCGCTGGAAGCCAAATACCAGAAGGGCTGCTCCCTGCAGTTAAGCAGGATAATCTATGACTCTTCAGGCACGCCCGACGCTTCCTTTAAAAAATGCCTGAACAGCGCTTATCCCGTTAGTTTACAGGAAGGCTGCGTACAAATCCTCGGGGCGGTAGACAGCCAGCATACTTTAACAGAAAATCAGGCCGTAAAAATACCCCAAATAATTTTTACTTTGCCTGCCGCCAGCCGGCACGCTTACATGCAGGGTTTTTTCGGCGAGGCCAGGGCTTTTGTATCCAGCGGAAAGGCTGTCGATGTCAAGGCTTTTTGCCGGTCATTTAAAGATGAACAGGACCAGGCTTATTGTTCAGCCATTCAGGTTTAATTTTATGAAATTCAAACTTAAAAAAATAAAGCTTACCGCGATTTTTTTAATCTTTGCCGTTTTGTGCATTTTTTGGTTATGGTCCGCTAAGCATCGACAAGCTAAAATCCCGCCGGTTTCGCAGAATAAAATTGAGTCTGCCGCGGATTGGCACAAGGACATTGCGGTGGCCGCGGACAATCCGCAGGAATTAGCTTATCAGCAAGAGTTGCAGAAATATCCCGACAATGTTGCCGTTTTAGTCCAGCTGGGAAGCCTGTATTTTGCCCACGGAAAATATGACCAGGCCCAGGAGATTTTGGGAAAAGCCCTTAAATTAAACGGCGAAGATTTGGCCGCTTTACAGGCTTTAGCTAATCTATACAGATACCGCGGGCAATATGAAAAATCTGAAATTTATTTTAACAAGGCCATAGCTTTAAATCCAAAAAGCGCGGAGCTAAGGGTGGACATTGGCAAACTTTACCGAAACTGGAATAAGTATCCCGAAGCCGAGGCTGCTTTTAAACAGGCGCTGGAGCTTAACCCGAAAGACGACCATCTCTATTCTTATGGCCTTGGCTATTTGTACCGGGATGAGGGCAAAATGGACGAGGCGGTCAAAAGTTTTAAAAAAGCTTTAGAACTCAATCCAAGCGCCTTTAATTATATGGGCATGGGCGATATTTATCGGGATACCGGCAAATATGAGGAATCGGAAAAAATGTTTAAAAAAGCTTTGGCGCTCGATCCTCACAGCGAAGCCTACTTAGGCCTGGGCTGGTTATATAGCTTTGAAAAGAAAAATGATTTAGCGGAACAAGCTTTCAAAAATTATTTGGCAATAATAAAACCCAAGAGCGAAGTTTACAACGGCCTCGGCTATATTTACTTAGAGGAAAAAAAATATGGCGAGGCTGTGGATGTTTTTAAAAAATCCGCGGACTTAAATCCAGCCCTTGGAGGCTATTTTGGCCTGGCTCAAGCTTATATTGCAAAGGAAGATTATAACCAGGCCCGCCAAGCCCTGCAAGCTGAACTGGCCGCCAAGCCAAATTCTGAACAGGTAAAAAATTTAATGAGCCAAATTTCGGCTAAATAGCTTAACAATATGACAAAAATTTTTGCAATAGCCAGCCTGGCATTTTTAGGGCTTGCCCTGCCTATGCGTTTTACCAAAGCCCATCAGACCGGGGCTTCGTGGGAAAAAGAGGTCGACGGTTATAAGGTGGATGTAGGCTACGACCCGGTTAATTTTGTTGCCGGGCAGTCCCAGAGGCTGGATTTTAACGCTTACGATGTCAAGGTAAATATACCGGTAGACTTCAGCGACGTTTGGGTCAGGGTTTCCCAGGGCGAGCAGACGGTTTTTGCCTCGGGAATACACAAACCTGAGTTTGGCGCAACCGGGATGATGTTTATTTTCCCCAAAGAAGGCAACTACACTTTAAGCGCACGTTTTGAAAATTCGGAAAAAACTTTCGTGGAAGCGTCGTTTCCCCTTACTGTTGCGCCGGCTGAAATGGAGAAATCCGTTGCTTCTTTAACCTCCGCCCCATTGGTACTAAGCGGCCTGGCCGGATTATTTATAGGAGCGGGCGCGGTTTGGGCTTTTTTTGGGAGGCGGAAAAAAGAATGATGAGTAAAAAGTCCACAATCTTGCTTTGCTTAATACTTCTGGCAGGGGGTATTTTTTGGTATTTAAAATATTACCATAACCCCGCCCCAAACAAGCCGGCCGAGGTTTTACCGGGATCCAAACATTCTGTAGTTTTAACCAAGGACGGCTTTGAGCCCAATGAAATTACTATCCACCAGGGGGATATCGTGGTTTTTAGCTCTAGCGCGGGAAAAGATTTCTGGCCGGCTTCGGACCTGCACCCCACTCACGACATTTATCCGGAATTTGACCCCAAGCAGCCAATACAGGAAAGTCAGTCCTGGCAGTTTGTTTTTAACAAAGTCGGTTCCTGGAAATACCACGACCATCTTTTTTCCAGCCACCGGGGGAGTGTAAATGTTGTGGCGGCAGGACAGTCGTCAGTTACTAATATAGATTGCGCGACAGTCGGGCAAACCCCCCAATGTTGGCAAAAACAAATTGATGCCGCTTTAAAAGACAAAGGCCTGGACGCGGCTTTTTCGCTTTTGGCGGATTTTTACCAGACACAGCCGGCTTTTGCCCAGGAATGCCACGCTTACGCGCATACGCTCGGGCAAAAGGCATACCAGTTATTCGCGCAAAAAAAAGATGTCGCGCTTTCGGCAAAATCTTCCTACTGCGGTTATGGATTTTACCACGGCTTTATGGAAACCTTGCTCCAAACCAGCGGCGACATCCAGGAAGCCAAAGATTTTTGCGCTTACGCGGGCAAGCAGCTGTCCGGCCAGACTACGGACGCCGAAGGCGCTTGCTACCATGGCATTGGCCACGGCGCGGTGGACGGCAGTAACCCAACCGCCTGGGGCAGCGCGGAAAAAATAATGGCGCCTGCCATGCAAATGTGCCAAAGCGTGGCCGGCCAGGACACCAGCGAGTTCGGCAAGCTTTACCGCTGCGTTTCCGGCGCCTTTAACGCGATTGAAATTTTATCCGGCGACCCCAAATACCGCCTTGAGCAAATTAAGAAAGACCCTTTTTATATTTGCCCCGGCCAGCCGGAAAATTTTTTGGAAGCCTGCTACACCAACATGCTTCCGGCAGTTTTGCGTTTTACCAAAGCAGATTTTATAAAGTCAGCAAAATTAGTCCAGGCCATAGCGGAAAAAAAAGTTAATTCTGTGCGCCCCCAGGTTATGCTTAGCCTGTTCCATGAATGGATAAGGCTAAACCTGAATAAGCCGGACTACGGCGCGGCGGAAGGTTTGAAAATTTGCAGGTCCCTTAACGCCGATATGCGCCTGCCCTGCGTGGAGGGTTTGTCCGGCGGCCACATGAAGTACGGACAGCCCCAGCAGGAATATGTAAAAGCTTTGGCATTTTGCGCGTCAAAAATTTTGCAAGCTGATGAGCGCCAGGCTTGCTACGCTTTTATTTTACCCCGTTTGCCGGTTTGGTATTCGCCGGAAAAGTCCAAAGAAATCTGCGCTGAGGCGCCGGCGGATGTTAAAAAGTTTTGCGGGGGGTAAGCTCAGGTGACCTGAGTTTACAAACCTCTGTCATCCCGGAATCTTCACTTCAAAGGTTGTCAAAGATGAAAATATCCGGGATACAGTCCTCTGATTCTGGATCCCGGCTCTCAGATGCATTCGGCCGGGATGACACACTGGGGTTCCATCGCATTTGCCTAATTTTACACTTTTGTGCTATAATTTAGCCTGGTTAATTACAATACAAAATGTCCGAAGACAAAAAAATAAAAATTATAGTTGCCGAAGACGACCAGGCAATGGCGCAGATTGTCAGCCACAAGCTGAATATACACGGCTTTAGCGTGCGCCACGCGGAAAACGGCCTGAAGGCAGTGGAAATGTTTGCCCAGGATCCTCCCGATTTAATGCTTTTGGATTTAATGATGCCTGAAATGGACGGCTTTGAGGTTCTGCAAAAAATCCGCGGAAACCCGGACAAAAAACTCGCCGATACGCCGGTAATAATTTTAAGCAATCTTTGGAGCAACCAGGATATTTTAAAAACCCAGGGGCTTAAGGCTAACGGTTACATGGTTAAGGCTTACTTTACTCCCGATGAGATTGTTACAAAAATTAACGAGATATTGAATAGTAATCCCGAAAATACGAATCAAAAATAATATACAAAATTGTGATTCGTAACGCGGTGAGTATATTATAAACTTCCGATTAAGGATTCGTATATTAATATAAATTTGTATTTTCGCGATTACTATAAATAATTAATTTTCAGGATGGCGTGTGGGTACAGCGAGGGCTATAATTAGTCATCGTCAACACATACACCATCTGAAAAAAAGGAAATTTAAATGGAAGCAAAAAAGATTTCGGCAGTACCAGTCGGCGGCACTTCGGTACGCCGCACCGCGTGCAAAATTGGCGAAGCTGATTTTGTATTTGAAACCGGCAAACTGGCCGGCCAGGCCGACGGCGCGGTGCTTGCCCGAATGGGCGATACCGTAGTGTTGGCCACGGCCATGATGAGCAAGGGCGTGCGCAACGGCATTAATTATTTCCCGCTTTTGGTGGACTATGAGGAAAGATTATACGCCGCGGGAAAAATTAAGGGTTCCCGCTGGGTTAAACGCGAAGGCCGCGCGACCGATGACGCTATATTAAAGGGCCGTGTAATAGACAGGACTTTACGTCCAATGTTTCCGGAGGGGATGAGGAACGATGTGCAAGTCATCGCTACAATTTTATCCATAGACGGGGTAAACGAACCCGACATGCTCGCGGTCAACGCCGCCAGCATGGCTCTTGCCATTTCCAGAATCCCTTACGACGGCCCGGTTGCGGCCGTGCGCGTGGGTAAAATTGAAGGCCAGTATATAGTAAATCCCACCCAAGAACAGCAGGCTAAATCCGCCATGGACTTAATTGTCTGCGGCACCGGTGAGCACATTATTATGGTGGAAATGGGCGCTATGCTGGTTAAGGAAGAAGAAATTGTCGAAGCCATTAAATTCGCCCAGCCGTTTTTAGGCAAGTTGGTGGAAACCCAGATTGAATTTGCTAAACAGATTAACGTTGCCAAGGCCGAGCCTACTATAATAAAACTAAACGAACAGGTTTACGAAAAAGTTAAGGAACTTCTAACTGCGGAAAAAATTGACGCGGCTATTTATGTAAAGGTAAAAGATGACCGCGAAACAAACGTGGACGCTTTGACCAAAGAACTTACCGAAGCGGTAAAAACTTCTTTGGGAGAGATTGAGGGCGTGGATATAGAAAAAGAAACGGTTGATGCTATAGATAAAGTTTTAAAGAAATACCAACAGCATCAAATATTAGAAAAAGAACGCCGCGTAGACGGGCGTGCTTTAACCGAAACCCGTCCCATTACCTGCGAAGTCGGTGTGCTTCCTCGTACCCACGGCAGTGCTTTGTTTACCCGCGGAGAAACCCAGGCTTTAACTACTGTTACTTTGGGCAGTAAAGGCGACGAACAATTGCTGGATGGCATGGAAGACCCGACCGACGGCCGAGCCAAGCGCTACATCCACCACTATAATATGCCCGGTTACTCGGTTGGCGAAGTTACCCCGTTAAGGGGCGCCGGCCGCAGGGAAATTGGCCACGGCATGCTTGCCGAACGCGCGGTTGAAGTAGTTCTACCCGAACAGGAAAGCTTCCCTTACACAATGCGTTTAGTATCAGAAGTTTTATCTTCCAACGGTTCCACTTCTATGGCTTCCACTTGCGGATCCACGCTTGCTTTAATGGATGCCGGTGTACCAATCAAGCACATTATTGGCGGATGTGCCATGGGTTTGGTTATGGACGAATCCAATCCATCCAACTTTAAAGTCCTCACAGACATTGCCGGTATAGAAGATTTTAACGGCCACATGGACTTTAAAGTTACCGGCAGTGAAGAGGGCGTTACTGCTTTGCAGTTGGATATGAAATTAAAAGGTTTAAGCGCGGACATTTTGGAAAAAGCTTTGCACCAGGCCAAGCCGGCTCGCATCCACATCATTTCCAAAATGAAGGAAGCGCTATCGGCCCCGAGGCCCGACCTTTCTCCTTACGCGCCTCGCATTACATCTTTCAAAATCAAGCCTGACAAAATCCGCGAAGTTATTGGCAGCGGCGGCAAAACAATTAACGAAATTATTGCCAACTGCCCGGGCGTTAAAATTGATATTGAAGACGACGGTTTGGTTATGGTTACATCTACCGATGCCGAGAGTTCCAAAAAGGCAGTTGAATGGATACAAAACATTGTTAAGGAAGTTGAGCCCGGAGAAATTTACGAAGGCAAAGTTGTACGCATTATGGACTTTGGCGCTTTTGTGGAAGTTTTGCCGGGTAAAGATGGACTTGTCCATATTTCCCAGCTTGCAAACTATCGCGTGGCAAATGTAGAAGATGTTGTCCACATTGGCGATACTTTAAAAGTCCAGGTTAGCGAGATTGACGAACAAGGCAGAATCAACCTTACCCATAAACCATTCGCAGCCCCGGCAACTCCGGAGCAATTAGCGGCCGGTGCAAGCAGCGGCGGTTTTTCCGCCAGAGGCGGATCCGCCTCTGGCGGAGACCGCGGTCCACGCAGGCCATCCTTTGGCGGCAGAGGCGGCGGCAGGCCACCGAGAAGATAAATAAATTGGCAGTATATGCCCGAAATTTTAGAAGCTCCTACAACACAAATACCTGATGTAAAGGGAATGTCGACTCAGTTTAGGAAGTTCCTTCTTTCTTCACCTGAGTCATTAGCGGAATTTATTGGTTTGCACCCTGAGCGCCAAAAGGAAATTGCAGGGGACTTTCCCAAGTTTGCTGGTTTATTAGACAACGACCTTAAGGCCTTTAGAGAACTTGTCGATGTAAACCCTAGCGCAAATGCCGCTCCAAAAGCCAAAGGCGTACATGGGTAGGGTTTTGACAGTTAAGAATTTTGTGTTAAAATCAGCTTATAGTCCATATTTAAAGTTTAGCTTATGGCCCATTTTAGAAGTAATGAAAATACACTCATCAGTAACTTGGACAATACTCCTCCGTCTCATTTTGCCCATAAAAGAGGTTCTGTAAGACGAGCTATTGAAGCAAGTCAGCTTGTTGAAAAACACTTTGCAGATTTAGCTTCTTTAGGGCCAAGGGATATAGAACAAATAATTAGGGAAGTAGGTTTTTTTCAAGAACATCCTGATATTACTGACCAGCAAATAGCTCAATACTTTGATAAGAAAGCTGAATTTAGGGTAAGTGTGGCGGAAATTGTTAGAGAGAAAGGTAGGAAAGGTTTAGAAGAAATATTAAGTAAATTGTCAAAAGAAACTATTAACTAAACTAATATTAAGCTATTATTTATGTCTAGACCAGAAATGGCACCAAGTGCAGGTGAACCAAAGCTCGAAAGTTTTGAATGGTTTGCAAAGGAATCCTCCAACTTACCTGTGGCGCAGGCGTCAGTTGAGTTAAGGGATGGTACAAAATTGAAGGCTGGTTCAATTGCAGAGCTTATTGAACAACTCAGGGATTATAACGACAATGTTGAAAGGGGAAGTTAATTAGTTTTTTAAAACAGCGCTCCCGCCGGGAGCGCTGTTTTACTTTATACTTTATACCAAATACTTTATACTATATTAATGCCTTATTTCGACATATTAAAAAAAGACCCCGGTTCACAGGCAAGGACCGGGACAATCCACACCGCGCATGGCGACATCCAGACGCCGGCGTTTTTGCCTATTGGGACTAAGGGGGCGGTTAAGAGTATTACTTCCGAAGAGCTTAAATTTTGGGGCGCGGATATTATTTTGGCCAATACTTACCATTTGTGGCAAAGGCCGGGGGACGCTTTGGTTTACAAAGCCGGCGGCTTACATAAATTTATGGGCTGGCAGGGGCCGATTTTTACCGACAGCGGCGGCTTCCAGGTTTTTTCTTTGGCGAAAATGAGGAAGGTGATGGAAGTCGGGGTCATGTTCCAGTTTGACATGGACGGACGAAGTGAAATTTTATCTCCGGAAAAATCCGTAGATATACAAGCTAACTTAGGAAGTGATATTGCTTTAATACTAGATGATTTTCCCGGCTACCCTTTTGAGTACGAACGGTCAAAGGAATCTATTGCGCTAACTAAGCGTTGGGCTGAACGCGCTATTCGTGAACATCAAAAAATTGTGATTGATGGCGACCCTGTTAACCCCGGGCAAAAGTTGTGGGGGATTGTGCAGGGCGCCAGTTTTCCTGACCTTCGTGAACAATCAGCAAAAGATATGGTCGCCTTTGGCTTTGAAGGCTTTGCCATTGGCGGCGTGGCAGTAGGTGAGCCGCACGAGGAAATGATGAAAGCAGTTTCTTACGCACTGCCCCATTTGCCCGAAACCGCTCCCAGGCACTTGCTTGGCGTTGGCACGCCTTTTGACATTGTCCGCGCCACGGGCCTGGGTTGCGATACTTTTGACTGTGTTATTCCTACAAGGGAGGCAAGGCATGGGCGGCTATATATTAGTGCTGTTTCTTCCCCCTCTCCCTCTGGGAGAGGGGTTAGGGGTGAGGGTAATACCACCGAAGGCTACTCCACTATAAACATCAACAACGAAAAATTTAAGGAAGATTTTACGCCCGTAGACAACGGCTGCGACTGCTATTTGTGTCTGAACCACACCAAGTCTTACCTACGCCATCTTTTCGCAACCGGGGAGCCGCTTGCTATTCGCCTTGCCACAATGCATAACCTAAAATTCTACTTGAACTTAATGGCTAAAATCCGCAAAGCCATAACTTACGATTATTTTGGGGAAATGGCGACAAACTATAAAGAAATTTAAAATAAATAAAAATGCTGGCCGAGGGCAGTGCTCTCGGCCAGCGTTGTTTCCTGCGGTTGGTGGTTAATGTGGTTCGTGCGTAGCTTCGTCGATCTCCTTTTTGATGTCCGCCCTCAAAAGGCGGCTGATTCCGAAGGCGATGTCCCCGGAGAGGGTTAGGCAGCTCAGCAGCAAGAGCATGCCCACAAGATCAATGAACATGCTTGCCTCTTTGGGCAGCGGAACTCTTACAGCAAAAACCAAGGTCCCAATCCCCAAAAGGAGCATTACCGCGACCGCGAGAATGGCCTTTTGTATGGAAGGGACGTTCTTGAACAGGAAAGTTTTCATTCCAATCCTCCTTATACCTATTATAACGCTATATTTTGCTTGTATCAAGCCTCCTTTTTTGTTAAAATATACCCATGGAAAATAACGATTTAATGGAAAAAATAGTTTCACTTTGTAAGCGCCGCGGGTTTGTTTTTCCGGGCAGCGAAATTTACGGCGGTCTAGCCAACTCTTGGGACTACGGACCTTTGGGCGTGGAGCTGAAAAATAATTTGCGCGATTCCTGGTGGAAAAGGTTTGTCCAAAACCGCGAGGATATGGTAGGGCTGGACGCGGCTATTTTAATGAACCCGAAAGTTTGGGAGTCTAGCGGGCATATTGCCAACTTTACTGATCCATTAGTGGAGTGTAGTGTATGCCATAATCGTTTTAGATCAGATGCTATCAACCAGTCTCAGATACAGGGAGATAATGGTAAATACAAATGCCCAGGGATTTTTAAAAATGGACCATGCCCAGGAACATTAAAGGATCTAACTCAGCCCAAGCAGTTTAACTTAATGTTTAAAACATCAATCGGGACTACTGAAGAATCTTCTTCCGATGTTTATCTCCGTCCGGAAATTGCCCAGGCAATGTTTGTGAACTTTAAGAATGTTTTGGATACAATGCGCAAGCGTTTACCATTCGGCATCGCCAGTGTTGGAAAAGCTTTTCGCAATGAAATTACTCCGGGTAATTTTATTTTCCGCACATTGGAGTTCGATTTAATGGAATTTGAATATTTCGTTAAAGAAGTAGAATGGGAAAAGCATTTTGAATACTGGTTACAGGAACAACAGGACTGGCTTACAGAGTTAGGCTTTTCTAAAGATAAATTAAAGTTGCGCGAACACGACAAAGAAGAACTGGCGCATTATTCTAAGCGCACAGTAGATATAGAATATAATACGCCTTTTGGTTGGAAAGAAATGTTCGGTTTGGCTTATCGCACAGACTTTGACTTAAAGAACCATATCGAAAAATCCGGCCAGAGTTTGGAGTATATGGATCCGGAAACTAATGAGAAAAGTATTCCCCATGTTATTGAGCCAACCTTTGGGCTTACAAGGCTATTTTTGATGACACTTTTGGAGTCATACCGCGAGGAAGAAGACCGCGTTTACCTAAAATTACCGCCAAAACTGGCGCCTTATAAAGTAGCGGTTTTCCCGCTGCTTAAAAATAAACCGGAATTAGTAGCTAAGGCTAAAGAAATTTATCATGAACTTCAAAAGCATTTTAATGTGGCTTGGGACGAACGCGGCAATGTAGGCAAAAGATATTACAGCCAGGACGAGATTGGTACACCTTTCTGCATTACTGTGGATTTTGACACCCTGGAAAAAGACAATACCGTCACCGTCCGCGACAGGGATACTAAAGAACAGCCGAGGGTTAAAGTTGAGGAGTTGGTAAGCTATATTAGCAACAAACTGGAGTAAATGAGTTTTCCTCTCCTTTTAAGGAGAGGGATTAAGGGAGAGGTTGCAGTAGTCAGGTTGTTCTGCGGAGCTCTCTCCTTTTAAGGAGAGATGCCCAAAAGGCAGAGAGGTTGTATTATGAAAAGAATTATCCCGGAACCCTATTTAACCAACTCCCGCCTGCTCAGGAAAAATCAAACTCCGTGGGAAGCAAAGTTATGGCATTATTTAAGAGCAAAAAGATTTTACGGATTAAATTTTAAAAGACAGGTCAACGTCGGTACTTACATTTTTGACTTCAGCTGCCGAGAAAAGATGGTTTTGGTTGAGGCAGACGGCGGGCAGCATTCAGATAAAAAAATTTTTGATGACGATAAACGCAAACAAGCATTCGCAGAGAGTTTCGGTTATCAGGTTTTAAGGTTCTGGAATAACGACATAGATAATAATATAGAAGGCGTTCTAGAAACTATTAAGAAGGCTTGCGGTGTGTAACTGCAACCTCTCTGTCCCTCGGCTGCACTCGCGACATATCCCCTTAAAAGGGGAGAAATTTGCAACCTCTCCCCGACCCTCCCCTTAAAAGGGGAGGGAGAGCCTTATTTACCGCAATGAATATCCAAAGATTAAAAAAACTCCAAAGTTCCCTAAACAACCCCATCTTAATTAAGAAAAAAGAAAACCTGCTCTATTTAACAGGACGGGTTTTTATGCATGGGTATTTGCTCGTAAAGCCATCGCAAGTTGTGTTTTTAGGGGATGGACTGGAAAAAGTTGATGGAGTAAAAACAGACTTTTTAAAAAATGTTGGTAAGTACATAGGTAAAAAAGAAAGCTTAGAAGTTTTTAGCGATTTTACCTATGGGGAAGTGAAGTATATTAGAATTAAGAACAAGGAATTAAGAATTAGGGTTTCAGTAAAACGGGATCCGGTGGACTATCAGCGTGTCGTTAAAGAGCCCGGGGAGATTGCCAATGTAAAAAAGTCCATGCAGATTGTGGAAAGGGTTTTTGGACTCGTGAAAAAAGAACTAAGACGTAGTGCAGGCTCTCGGCCTGCTTTGACGGAAATTAAATTAGCTAAATTTATTGAATCTTCGGGTTTAAAAATGGGAGCGAATGATTTATCTTTTCCCGCAATTGTTGCGTCGGGCGCTAACGCGGCTGTGCCCCACCATGTGCCATCGGCCAAAAAAATAAAAGCAGGCGAATCGATAATAATCGACTTTGGCTTTAAATATAAAAATTATTGTTCGGATTTTACGCGTACCGTATTCCTTCATCACGCGCCAAAAAAATTGGCAGAGGCTTATAATCAGGTTCAGAAGGCGTATAATGAGTCAATCGAATTTGTGTCATTGCGAGGGAGTGCATCCGACCGAAACAATCTATTTAGTAAGGGATTGCCGCGCCCCTCGGATGCACTCGGGGCTCGCAATGACAGAGAAGTGCAGGCAGGCGATATTTACCAAAAATCCGTAGATGTCTTAAAAGAAAAACATCTTGAAAAATACTTTATCCATTCCCTGGGGCATGGCACAGGCCTGGAAATCCACGAACTGCCTAACCTTTCCCCGGGTTCTAAAGATGTAATGCTGGACAATATGGTTTTTAGTATTGAGCCGGGGGTTTATATTTCCGGCTTAGGTGGCATCCGCATAGAGGATTTGGTATACTTGGAGGGCGGAAAAGTCAAAAAGTTTATAAATGTTTCAACAAAGTTAAAAGATAATATTTTATAATCTATGTTTGGACCTACAACCCCGGAGGATGAAAGATTTGCTAGAAGAATGAGGCCTTTAGCTGGTATGGCGGATTTGGCTGAAAAGATTGCAAAGATTAGCGGTATGGAGTACAAAGAAGTTGTTGATAGAATTACGGGTTTAAAGGAAATTTTTGATGACGCGATAGCTCAAGTTGACCTTAATCCTAAAGATGTAGAGAAAGCTACTGCTGAGCTGGAAGCATTATATGAAATGTATAAGAGCAAAGGAGAATAATGAAATACACCAAAAAAGTTTTATCAAACGGCTTAACCGTAATAGAAGTCCCCAGCCACGACGCTAACAGCGTGGTGGTGGATTTTTTTGTTAAAACCGGATCGCGTTCGGAAACCGCGAAAGAAAACGGCATCTCCCACTTTTTGGAGCACTTTTTATTTAAGGGCACAAAAAAGTACCCGTCCGCGCTTGCCATTTCATCGCTCATCGATTCAATCGGCGGGGAAATGAACGCCAACACCGGCAAAGAACATACCCAATTTTATATTAAGGCGGCCAGCAACCATTTGCCTTTAATTTTTGAAGTGCTGACAGATATGATCCAAAACCCGCTTTTGGACGCAGGCGAACTAGAGCGCGAGAAGGGCGTAATTGTCGAAGAAATAAATATGTATAAGGACACGCCTATGTACGAAATAGATAATATTTTGGAACAAATAATGTGGCCAAAGGATGTTTTGGGCAGGGATATTGCCGGCACCAAAGAAACCGTGACCAAATTTACGACCGCAATGTTCCGGGATTATATTAACTGCCACTACCAAACCCCAAACATGATTTTGGGCGTTTCCGGAAAATATAGCCAGGCGATTTTAAATAAGTTGATTGCCAAGCACTGGCAATTCAGAGGTGTCATTGCGAGGAGTGCATCCGACGAAGCAATCTATTTACAGAAAAAGATCGCTTCGGCTGCACTCGCGATGACAGGACTCTGGGAAAAAGCAAAAGACAAGCAATCATCGCCACGTTTGAAACTACAGTTTAAACAAACAGAACAAGCGCACTTATCCATCGGCTTTAAAGGTTTTGCTTACGGCGATAAACGCAACGCGGCGCAGTCGGTTTTGTCCGCAATTTTGGGCGGAGGAATGTCATCCCGCCTCTTCATCGAAGTCAGGGAAAAAAGGGGGCTGGCCTATTACGTGCGCGCGGGAGGCTCTAGCTACCAGGACACGGGCGTGTTTAACATTGGCAGCGGCGTGCAAGTTGGGAAAATACAGGAAGCAATTAAAGTTATTGGCAGTGAGCTTAACAAAATTAAAACTGAGTTAGTGGGCGAAAAAGAACTGCAAAAAGCCAAAGATTACATAAAAGGAAAGTCCACTCTGGCATTGGAAGACAACCAGGTCCGTTTGGATTGGTTTTTGGAAGCAGCGGCGTTTAAGCCTAAAATTACCACGCCAACACAAGCCTTTAAAAAAATTGATGCCGTCACAGCGGCCGACATCCAAAAAGTCGCGCGAGATTTATTCCAAAGTAAAAAAATGACCTTGGCAATAATTGGCCCTTATAAAAGCGATAAAATGTTTAAAAATATTTTAAGCGTATAATTTATGAAACCCGTAAGCCTTATTCCTGAGCTCCTCGTATCTGACATTAAAAAAAGCCAGGCTTTTTATATTGACATGCTTGGCTTTAAAATTTTTTTAGGCAAAGCAGAAGACGATTATGTGCATTTAAAAAAGGGCAGTTCGGAAATAATGCTGGAGCAAATAGCGGGCAAGTGGCATAATTGGGTTACCAAAGATTTGGAATATCCTTTGGGCCGAGGCATGAATTTGCGTATGGAAGTTGACAGCGCGGACGCGGTATTGGAAACTTTACAGGACAAGGGCTTTGAAATATTCATCCCAATGGAAGAAAAATGGTATAAGCATGGCAATACTGAAAACGGCAACAAACAGTTCGGGGTTATGGACCCGGACGGATATCTTTTAAGGATTTACCAGGATTTGGGGGTGAGGAATGTTTAAAATAGGATGTCATGTCAGCGCCGCCGGGGGAGTATGGAACGCGCCTAAAAACGCCGCGGATTTAAAATGCGAAACTTTCCAAATTTTTACCCGGCCGCCTATGGGCGGCCCGGCGCCGAAAATTGATAACGATGCGGTTGAAAGGTTTAAATCGGAGATGGAGAAATATTATCCTCCAGAACCCTCACCCCGTCCCTCTCCCAGGGGGAGAGGGGGCATGGATTTTGTTGTCCACTGCCCGTATTTTGTAAATTTTGGTTCGGCCAAGAAAAATATTTACCACGGTTCCATTAGCGTGGTTAGCGAAGAACTAAAGCGCGCCAATTCAATCGGCGCAAAATATGTAATGACCCATTTGGGCAGTACGAAGGATTTGGGCGATGAAAAAGGATTTGAGCAGGCTCGGAAAGGACTAAAAGAGGTTTTGGAAAAGTACGAAGGCAAAACTCAATTTCTCCTTGAAATTGCGGCCGGCGCCGGTAGCGTCATCGGCGACTCTTTTGAGGACTTGGCTAACCTAATGGAGCCTTTAGAGAAGTTTAAAACCTTTGGCGGCATTTGTTTTGACACCCAGCATGCTTTTTCTTCAGGATATGATTTACGGGATGTCGAGGCAGTCTCATCAACTTTCAAAAAATTCGATAAAGTCATAGGTCTTAAATGGCTTAAAATGTCGCATATTAACGATTCAAAGACAGAATTAGGCGGCTGCAAAGACCGCCACGACCACATTGGCGACGGCAAAATCGGCAAAGGCGGGTTTAAGGCGCTGTTGGAGTATCTAATATCTAATATCCAATTTCCAATATCCAACCCTATGCCCTTGATTTTAGAAACTGAGCATGATAAAGTGGAATCAGACATTAAGATTTTAAAAAGCTTGAGGGATAACCTTAAGAAATAAAAATGGAAGGCAAACATATGAGTGAATTTGGATCAGAAGTGTCTGAATTACAAAGCCTGGGGGCGGGATATAAAACAGAAATTAAGAACCCCCAAAGGGAGCAACAGACCCTTAAAGCATTAATGCAAGAACTTTCCGGAGAAAAGTAATTTTTATGGACCCCGTTAGAAGCCGATAGCAGCTTCCGCGGGAGGTTTATAAAAATTTAATTAAATGTATATTTTAATAATAAAAACATGACAGCTTCTAACGGGGTGGACGCAAAAATTCAAAACATTATCCATCTTATAAAACAATCGGAACTGGACGAAACAATAAAAAGGATCCTTATCCGCGACTTGGAAACGGAAGGCCTTACCGATTTTCTGCGTGAACAAATCAAAGCTTACTGCATGGAAGGTTTGAAAAAAATAGACGCCCAAATGGCAGAGGCCAAAAAAACTTTAGATGAAACAGTTACCCAAAATCCGTCCGCCTAAGGCGGATGGATTTTTTTTATTTTTAGTGGTAAAATTAGTTTATGCAATATAAAGACTTAGACATTTCAACCCGTATAATCTTAAAGGTTATTTTTGCCGTACTCCTGCTGGCGGTTTTATGGCTGGTGCGCGACGTAATTGTGGTCTTGCTTTTGGCTGTGATTTTGGCTTCGGCTTTGGACCCTTTGGTAGATTATTTAAAACAGCACCGCGTGCCCAGGGGCGTAAGCGTGGTAGCTGTTTATATTTCTGTCTTAGGCTTGTTCGGCCTGCTTTTTTATTCCATTATCCCGTTTTTAGTCCAGCAGTTTAAAGTTTTATTGGCCAATTTGCCCGGCTATGTCCAGGTTTTTAACAACCGGTTCGGGGACTATTTCGGTAATCCGCAGGATTTATTAGGCCAGGTGTTAGCCAACTTTACAGGCGCCGGAGGAAATGTCGTCAGCAGCACTTTTGGCCTTTTAGACAGCGTGATAGGCATAATTTCCGTGCTGGTAATTTCCTTTTATTTACTGGCCGAGCAGGACGGCATGAAGCGTTTTGTGTCTTCATTCGTCCCCCCGTTGCAGCATAATTTTACATTTGGCCTTTTGGAAAAAGTCCAGAAAAAAATTGGCTTGTGGATTTTGGGGCAGGTTATAGCCAGTGTAGTAATGTTTTTAATTACCTGGATAGGCCTTTCAGTTTTGCATGTCCAGTATGCTTTGGTGCTGGCGGTTATTGCCGGAGTTTTAGAAGTCATCCCTTTCATGGGGCCGATTCTTTCAGCAATCCCGGCCATATTTTTCGCCCTGCTCCAGGGTGGCTGGGGACTGGCTTTTATAGTGGCGGTTTTATACTTTATTCTCCATGAACTGGAAGGCTACGTGCTTATTCCTAAAATTATGGAAAAAACCATAGGGGTATCCCCCCTGGTAATTCTTTTGGCCATTTTAATAGGCTTTAAACTGGACGGAGTCGTGGGCATTGTTGTTGCCGTGCCCTTGGTCGGCGCTTTTAATGTGGTGGCCGAGGAATTTTGGCCCGGTAAAATAATTTGATTTTGTGGAGGTTGAGTTTAAGGGCAAAAAAAGCTATAATAAAGAGGCCTAAACGGCCTTTTTTATTTATGAAAAAAGATAAATTTTACATAACAACGCCGATTTACTATGTGAACGACAAGCCTCACATAGGTTCGGCCTACCCAACCATAGCGGCAGATGTCCTGGCGCGTTTTTACCGCGGCCGGGGAGTTGATGCCTGGTTTTTGACCGGCACCGCGGAGCATGGCTCCAAAATTTTTCAAAGCGCGGAGAAGGCGGGTAAAGACCCACAGGCTTTTGCCGATGAAATGTCCGCTAAATTTTCATTGGCTTGGGATGTTTTGCAAGTATCAAATAATGATTTTATCCGCACAACCGAGGAGCGCCATACGGAAGCGGTAAAAAAGTTTTTTGAAAAGCTAAAGGCTTCGGGGAAAATTTACGAAGGCGACTATGAAGGTTTGTATTGCGTTGGCCACGAGGCCTTCATAAAAGAAAGTGAATTGGTTAACGGACTTTGCCCGGACCATAAAACCAAACCGGAAACGGTTAAAGAGAAGAATTGGTTTTTTAAGCTTTCCGACTACGCGCAAATCCTAGCGGAAAAAATCCAAAACGGCGAATTGGAAATTTTACCAAAAGAAAGAAAAAATGAAGTCTTGGCTTTTATTTCACAGGGGCTTGAAGATATTACCATATCCCGCCAAAACGCCAAGTTTGCCCTGCCTTTGCCGTGGGATGAAAATCAAACTATCTATGTGTGGCTGGATGAGCTGTTTAACTATTGTTCGGCAATTGGCTATGGGAAAGATGATGCCAATTTTAAAAAGTATTGGCCGGCAGACGTGCATTTGGTTGGCAAAGATATTATTAAGTTCCATTGCATAATTTGGCCCGCGCTTTTAATGGCCATAGGCGAAGCTATTCCAAGAAAAGTTTTTGCCCATGGTTTTTTTACCGTAGACGGGCAAAAAATCAGCAAAACAATTGGCAACGTTATTGACCCGGTTGAGTGGGCGCAAAAATACGGCTCGGACGCAGTAAGGTATTTTTTGTTGCGCGAGGTTGCCTTTGGCGAAGACGGCGACGTCAGCGAGGAAAAATTAAGGGCCCGCTACGAGGGCGAACTTGCTAACGGACTTGGTAATTTGGTCAGCCGCTTAACGACTTTAATTGAAAAGTTTTTGGACGGCAAAGTTAAAATTGACACAAGTATTTTCCCGAACGACGAAGGCATGGGCGAAGCCGTAGAAAATTTCCGCTTCCACGAAGCTTTGGCTATTGCCTGGCAATGGGTTGCTTGGAGCAATAAAACTGTGGATGAAAATAAATTATGGGAATTGGGCAAGACAGACATTGTTAAATTTACAGAACTTGCCGGACAGCTGGCATCTGCTATTGCTTTTACAGCGGAACAGTTAAAGCCGTTCTTGCCGGAAACCTCGGAAAAGATTTTAAAAATCATCACAGCAGAAAAAATTACCAAATGCGAACCCCTGTTTCCTAGAATTCCCTAGTGTGTCATCCCGAGTGCATCCGAGGGATCCCTTAACGCCGATAAATTATCAAATTTAAGGGATTCCTCGTCGGCTGCACTTCTCGGAATGGCACGGCACTAGTTTCTTTAATCGATAATCTTAAATCTGATGTTAATCGACACCCACGCACATGTGAATTTTGCGGCATATAAGGAAGATGCCGAGCCAACTATACACCGCGCTTTGGACGAGGGCGTGAATTTGGTTTTGGTAGGCACGCAAATAGATACCTCCCGGCAGGCTGTCCAAATGGCATCAAAATTCCAAAAAGGCGTTTATGCCGCAATTGGCATCCACCCTGTTCATACTTACTCACAGGAATTAGATGAAGAAGAAACGCATTTTAAGACCCGCGAAGAAAAATTTGACTACGAAGAATATAAAAAATTGGCTATGCACGACAAAGTCGTTGGCATAGGGGAGTGCGGGCTGGACTATTTTCGTTTGCCGACGGACGGCGACCATCAAGCCGTCAAAAAAATGCAAGCGGAGGCGTTTGTCCAGCAAATTAAACTGGCTAGGGAATTGGACAAAACTTTGATTATCCACTCCCGCTCTTCTAAGGGGACGGATGATGCGTGTTTGGATATTTTAGAAATTTTGAAACGAGAAACCCTCTCCCTCAATCCCTCCCCCAGGGGGGGAGGGAAGACTGCAGAACCCTCTCCCTCTGGGAGAGGGCAGGGTGAGGGTCCCTTGCGATTCGTCCTGCACAGCTACACCGGCAGTCCGGAAGTGGCTAAAATGTTCGTGGAGCTTGGCTCTTACGTTTCTTTCAATGGTATAATTACCTTTGACAAAACCGGCAACCAGGAAGCGGTGTTAAAGGTTGTGCCGGATGATAAAATAGTGTTAGAGACAGACTGCCCCTACTTAACCCCGGTACCGCACCGCGGAAAAAGAAATGAGCCCAGCTACGTTCGGTTTGTGGCCGAACATGTAGCCGGGCTTAAAGACATAGGGGTAGAGGAACTTGCGGCTTTAACCACAAGGAATGCGGAGAGGTTATTACATCTTTCTCCGGGATGAGCGCTTGCGTAGTTCTTTTTGGATTGCGTTAGGTGTAGCGAAGCCTACCTCTGTATCTGTTTTCTCTCTTCCCTCAAAGCCGCTCCCTAGCACAACAAGCCCTTCTTTTTTAATTCTTTCTTTAATGGTGGATGTTATTCCAGGGCTATCGAGAACTCCTAACGCCGCTTGCGCTGGCGACCTCTTCCTCCCTTGACTATTTTTTTTCACGATTTTATCCTCCTGTAAGTTAGATTCTACCAAATCTTTATGCAAAAGTATAATCACAAAAAAATTGAAGCTAAGTGGCAAAAATATTGGCAGGCTAAGAAAACGTTTTTAGCCAAGGATTTTTCCAAGAAGCCAAAGAAGTATGTCCTTGTAGAATTTCCCTATCCTTCGGGCGAAGGTTTGCATATGGGGCATTTACGGCCTTATGTGGCGGCGGATGTTTACAGCCGTTTTAATAGGATGAAAGGCAATGAAGTAATTTTCCCAATGGGCTGGGACGCTTTTGG
Source organism: Candidatus Doudnabacteria bacterium (assembly GCA_023245895.1). GTDB lineage: Bacteria > Patescibacteriota > Doudnabacteria > UBA920 > UBA920 > PALSA-1336. Next base: position 14,453 of record JAHFJJ010000014.1, on the reverse strand, counting down.
CCTGCCGGCGGAAAATTTTGCCATAAAAAAAGGCGTGCATCCTTCGGTAAGCACAAAGAAAAACGTCGCTAACGCCAAAAGGCAAATCCAAAGTTGGGGTTTGAGCTTTGATTGGAGCCGCGAGGTAAATACAACTGACCCAAACTATTATAAATGGACGCAGTGGATTTTTTTGCAGTTCTACAAAGCAGGTTTAGCCTATGAAGCCACGGGTTTAATTAACTGGTGTCCGAAAGACAAAACCGGGCTTGCTAACGAGGAAGTTATAGACGGAAAATGTGAGCGTTGTGGGTCTGTCGTTGAAAAAAAAGAACTCCGCCAGTGGTATTTAAAAATTACTGCGTATGCAGAAAAACTTTTACAAGGTTTAAAAAACCTGCCGCAATGGCCGGAGCCAGTAAAATTACAGCAGGAAAATTGGATTGGAAAAAGCGTAGGCGCGGAAATAGATTTTGAATTAGCAAAGAAATCTAATTATGTTTTATTGCACGGATTTAAGGGCACTCCAGATGGAGTCTTTTTTCCGTGGTTAAAGGGAGAACTGGAGAAAAGAGGCTTGAAATATCAGGCACCGCAGATGCCAAACCCGGAAAACCCCACTGAAGAAGAGCAGGTTAGTTTTGTTTTACAAAGTTGTAAGTTTGATGAAAACACAATTTTATTTGGCCACAGTCTGGGCTGCGTGGTAGCCATGAAAGTTTTAGAAAAATTAGACAAGAAAATAGGCGGACTCGTTTTGGCAGGCGGTTTTTCCAGCCCGCAGTTTAAAGATAAGACCAGGCCTTTCCACAACACATTTAATTGGGAATTCAATTACGAAAAAATTAAAAATTCAGCAGGGTTTGTAAAAATTTTAAGCGATCCAAATGATTTTGCTGTAAGAATTGAACAAGGTAAAAATCTGCATAAAAATTTAGGCGGAGAATTTTTTGAGGCTCCCGGCGTGGAGCCCCATTTCACCCATTCGGAAGAGCCTTCAATTTTGCGTATTTTGATTCCATCGATAAAAGTTTTTACAACCCGACCCGATACTATCTTTGGCGCGACTTACTTGGTACTAGCGCCTGAGCATCCCTTAGCGGGAGTTGTTGCCCCGCATGTTTCCAATTCGGCGGACGTCCTTAAATATATAGAGCAGGCAAAATCTAAACCAGAAATGGAAAGGTCTGCGGAAGGAAAGGAAAAAACCGGAGTGGAATTAAAAGGTGTTTCGGTAATAAATCCAGCCACCAAAGAAAAAATTCCCGTTTGGATCGCCGACTATGTTATTGGCGGCTACGGCACCGGCGCCATTATGGCTGTGCCTGCGCATGATGAAAGGGATTTTGAGTTCGCGAAAAAATATAACTTACCAATTGTTCCTGTAGTCAGCCCATTTATGGGCTCACTGGGAGACAAGACAGCCGATAAATCGGCTAACTACACTGGGCCAGGGGTGCTTGTTGACTCGGGTAAATTTACAGGAATGAAAACTTCCGAAGCTATCCCTAAAATGGCAGCAGCTTTTGGAAAATTAACCACAAATTATAAATTGCGTGATTGGGTATTTAGCAGGCAAAGGTATTGGGGCGAGCCTATCCCAATAATCCATTGCCCAAAGTGCGGCATTGTGCCCGTGCCGGAAAAAGATTTGCCGGTTAAATTACCATCAGTCAAAAATTATCACCCAACCGGAACAGGGGAGTCGCCTTTGGCTGTTATTGATAAATGGGTAAATGTAAAATGTCCGGTTTGTAAAAGCCCAGCAAAACGCGAAACTAATACCATGCCGCAGTGGGCCGGCAGCTCTTGGTATTGGTTAAGATATGCAGACCCTTCGAGTAAAAAAGAATTTGCATCTATAAAGAAGCAAAAATACTGGACGCCGGTAGACGTTTATTTTGGCGGCATGGAACACACGACTTTGCATTTGCTTTACAGCCGTTTTTGGAATTTATTTTTGCATGACCAAGGCTTGGTGTCATCGCGCGAACCATATACTATGCGCAAACCCCACGGGCTTATTTTGGGCCCTGACGGTGAAAAAATGTCCAAGAGCCGCGGTAATGTGGTGAATCCTGACACTATAGTTAAAAGCCACGGGGCCGACACTTTAAGGATGTATGAATTGTTCTTGGGCCCGCACGAGGCTACTGTGAGCTGGAACGAACTGGGGCATGTGGGTGTGAAGCGGTTTTTGGATCGCGTTTGGTTATGGGTATGTAGCGTGCCCATTCATGGGCGATCCAAGGACGCCGATAAATCGGCACGCTACACGGACAGCGATAAAGCTAGGCGTTCTTTGAATAAACTGACCAAAAAAATTAGCGAAGATTTAGAAAATTTCCGTTTTAACACTTCCATTTCGGCGTTTATGGAATTTTATAATGAGGTTAAGGAAGAAACGGTTAGTCTTGCGTCTGTTAAGATTTTTTTGACTCTTTTGTACCCGTTCGCGCCGCATATAAGCGAGGAGTTGAATAATATTTTAGGAAGTAAAAAATCTTTACAGCTTGAAGTTTGGCCGACTTACGATCCCAAGATGGTTGTAGACGCGTCCGTGGAAATTGTTGTGCAAATTAATGGTAAAGTAAAAGGTAAAGTAAGCGTAGCCACCAATAGCAATCAGCAAACGGTTGAACAGGATAGCAGGAATTTGACGGCCGTCAAAAACCTGCTATTGGGGCAAACGGTTAAGCGGGTTATTTTTGTGCAGAATCGGTTAATAAATTTTGTTGTATAGATTGTCTGTCATTGCGAGTCCGCCTAAGGCGGACGACGAAGCAATCTATTGAACCATTGATAAGATTGCTTCGGATGCACTCGCAATGACAAAGAATAGAGCTATGATTATTATCGACTATAAAAAAAGCCACCATCAGCAAATTATCCGCGCGTGCGTTTTAGCCCTTAAACAAGGCAAAATTTTGGCTTACCCCACAGATACCAGTTACGGCTTGGCGGTTGATGCCCAAAATTTATCGGCGATAAAAAAACTTTATAAGCTTAAAGGCAGGGATTTTAACAAGCCTGTGCATGTGGTCGTGCCTTCTATGGCCTACGCGAGAAGAATAGTTAGAGTTAATAAAGTATCATCGGCGTTGGTAAAAAAATATTGGCCCGGTGCCTTAACATTGGTGCTTAAGTTGAAAGTGAAAAGTGAACAGTTAAAAGTGCTATCAGCAAAATCAGGTTGGTTTGGAATAAGAATGCCGAAAAACCAAATTGCTTTGGACTTGGCTAAATACCTTAAGCGGCCAATTACAGCAACTTCAGCCAATGTTAGGGGGCAAAAGGATTGTTACTCTGCGGCTGATATTGCCTCACAGTTCAAAAATACAAAATACAAACCAGACCTTATAATCAACGCGGGAAAATTACCAAAACGTAAACCATCTACCGTGGTCAAAGTAGATAACAATCAGCTAGAAATTTTGCGCCAAGGACCGGTCAGCAAAAAAGAAATCTTAAAAGTTATTAGTGCTAAGTTCTAAGTGCTAAGCCAAAATTCCTTAGCACTAATAACTTAGCACTTAGCACTATGTTTTCAATACATTTCCCCCAATATTTCACAAAAAAAGTCAGGCAGGAGATTGGCGAAATTTACGCGCACGCCTTTGTTGCCAACACGGCTGTTTCCATGATGGCCCTGTTTGAGCCGATTTTTCTTTACGCCATCCTGGGTTTTAGCATCAACAAAATATTGCTGTTCACGGCGTTGGTATATTTAGTTTACATAGTCTGCCTGCCCTTAGGCGGCAAAGTCGCCAGCTTTTACGGCTACAAGCATTGCATAGCAATATCAGTCCCGTTCCAAATAATATACTGGATGGTGTTGATTGCTTCCCAGCAAAATCCCAATTTGGCTTTTTTGGGCGCGGTGTTTTACGGCCTGGCAAAAACTTTTTACTGGCCGGGCTTCCATTCTTTAATGGCGCGCTACGCCGACCGCGAACAGGTGGGCAGGGAGTTTGGCATGGTCTATTCGCTGGTTAGCCTAACCTTAATTGCGGGCCCGCTTTTTGCCGGATTCCTGTCCAAGCACTTTGGTTTTACCGCCACTTTTATAGTAACCGCGGTTATTTACGCGTTCAGCCTCTTCCCGCTTTTTAAGCATAAAGAAATTTTTACGCCGAAAGTTTACGAATACAAAACCACGCTGGAATTGTTTAAAACTTTTCCGCGCAAGTTTTTAGGCTATCTGGGCTTTGGTGAGGAGATGCTGGCTTTAAACATTTGGCCGGTATTTATTTATATAGTAGTCAAGGACTTCCAGGGCGCCGGTGCGCTGGCAACCGTAGCCAGCCTGCTGGCCGCTATTTTGGCCATTTTGGTCGGTAAAATTACGGACAAGTATTCCAAGCACATGCTTATTAAACTTGGCGCATTTTTTGGTTCCCTGGTTTGGCTGGCCCGTTTTATTGCCACGAATTTTTGGAATACTTTTTTTGTGGACAGCCTGGCCAGGACGTCTAAAGAAATTTACTTTATCCCCATATCCACCAACTTATACCTAAAATCCGAAAGCACCCACGTGGTGCCTTACGTGGTTTTTTTTGAGCAATCCTTAAGCATAGGCAAATTAAGCGCATGCCTAATAGGCATATTGCTTTTTAGTTTGTTCCCCGGCAACTTTATGGTATTATTCATTTTAGGAGCGCTGTATAGCCTCCTTTATATGTTTATATAGTAGAAATTTAAGATTTATGATTAAAGGTTTAAGAAATGCAAAAATCAAAACTCCAAATTAGAAATCAAAGCTTGAATCTTTAAAAGAGATGCGTCTATTCTTACTAATTTATTAATATTTACTAACCACAAAAAAATGAATTACTCCCATATACAAAAAACCGATCCGGAAGTCCATGCGGCTTTGCGGGGGGAAGAGCTCCGGCAAAAAAACGGCATGGAATTAATTGCCAGCGAGAATTATGTTTTCCCTTCGGTGCTGGATGCCTTAGGCTCAATTTTTACCAACAAATATTCCGAAGGCTACCCGGGCATGCGCTATTACGGCGGCCAGGAATTTACCGACGCGGTGGAGAGGCTGGCTATTGCCCGCGCCAAGGCCTTGTTTAAATCCGACCACGCCAATGTCCAGCCGCTGTCCGGCTCCCCAATGAACCAGGCCGTGTATTTGGCTTTGCTTAAGCCGGGCGATACCATTATGGGCATGGACCTTTCACACGGCGGGCACTTAACGCACGGCCATCCGGTAAGCCACATGGGTAAATTGTTTAACTGGATACGCTACAAAACCCTTCCCGAAGAAAAAGGCAGGATTGATTTTGATGAACTTTTAAAGCTGGCCAAAGAGCACAAACCAAAAGTTATTCTGTGCGGTTATACCAGTTACCCGCGGGATTTGGATTACGCCGCGTTTAAGCGGGTGGCGGACGAAGTCGGCGCTTTTACCATGGCAGACGTGGCGCATATTGGCGGCTTAATTGCCGCCGGGGTAATGCGGAACCCGTTTGATTACGGTTTTGATATTCTAACCACAACTACCCACAAGACTTTGCGCGGCCCGCGCGGCGGCATGATACTTACCAAAGGAAAAGTCGGCAACCCTTTGAAAGAAGTGGAATTCTCGCGCGAGAATTTGCCCACAATTATTGACCGTTCGGTATTTCCCGGTTTGCAGGGCGGCCCGCACATGAACACCATTGCGGCCATTGCCGTGGCTTTGGGCGAAGTGCAAAAGCCGGAGTTTAAAATTTACGCCCAGCAGGTAATTAACAACGCCAAAGTTTTGGCCGATGAATTAATGGCTTTGGGTTGCAAGCTGGTTACTGATGGCACGGAAAACCACATGATGGTGGTAGATTGCGTGAAATCTTTTAATTCCCACGGAAAGGAAATGCAGGAAGTTTTGGATGAAATCCAAATTACCACCAGCAAGAGCCCGATTCCCGACGACACCATGCCCCCGTTTAAGCCCAGCGGCTTGCGCTTGGGCACCGCGGCCATGACCTCCAGGGGGCTGAAAGAAGAAGAAATGAAAAAAATTGCCCATTGGATAGTTGAGGTTGCTAAAAAGCGGACTGAAAAAGAAACCCTGGAAAGAATTAAAAAAGAAGTCAACGAACTTTGCCTTAAATTTCCGGTTCCTGGGATAGAATAGCGACATCTAACTTCGTTCTCCCATACTCCAGTGTATGGGAGAATTGGTAAGGATTAAATTATGAACATCTTTCATGCTTTAATTTTAGGCATGGTGCAGGGATTGAGCGAATTTTTGCCCATCTCATCATCGGCCCACTTAATTATTACACCCTGGCTTTTTAAATGGACAGATCCGGGTTTGGGTTTTGATGTTGCCCTTCATTGGGGCACGCTTTTGGCAGTTCTTGGCTATTTTTGGCAGGATTGCTGGCTAATTGTAAAGGGTTTTTTCCATAGCCTGTTTAAGTCATCGCGGGATTTAAAAAACAATATTTACCAAAAGCTGGCTTGGTTGCTCATCATCGCCAGCGTTCCGGGCGCAGCCATAGGCAAGTTATTGGAAAGCAAAGCTGAAACGGTTTTTAGGAATCCTTTACTGATTGCAATTACAATATCTGTCTTCGCCTTAATTATTTGGTACGCGGACGTGGTAGGGGCCAAGCAGAAAAATTTGGATCGCGTTACCTGGCTGGATTCTGTAATTTTAGGTTTGGCCCAGTCCTTGGCAATTATCCCCGGAGTTTCCAGGAGCGGCTCCACAATTGGCACCGGACTATTTTTGGGTTTTAAACGGGCGGATGCCGCGCGCTTTAGCTTTCTAATGTCCATCCCCATAACTTTCGGGGCTGGGCTTTTGAAGCTGAAAGACTTCCACACAGGAGTTTCATCAGCCGAACTTATAACAGGGTTCTTAGCCTCCGCGGCCTTTGGCTTCCTTTCTATAAAATATTTGCTTAAATATTTAAGCAACCACGGCTTTAAAATATTTGTCTGGTACAGGCTGGCATTTGCCGCGCTGATTTTAATTGCCTATTTTAGTTTCAAGTAGAATTAAAGTTTTTTGTCATTGCGAGTGCATCCGAAGCAATCTATTAAGGGATTGCCACGTCGTCCAACCTTTTGATGCAAAAAGGCCGGACTCCTCGCAATGACACAACCAGGCAGTTTTTATGGCTCTGTTAATTTCTGACCAAACTTTTTTAAATTGGCAAAAGTCACTTAGTGAAAAAAAATACTTCCGCTGGTTTTGGCGGGGAGTGGGAATTTATGTTGTGGCTTTGTTGCTGGTTACGGGAGTGTATTTGCTTTTCAAAAATCCTAAAGCGCTGGTATTGGCCTTGGGCGCTTTTGTTTTTGCCAGGTTTGTAGTTTGCGGCGCGGTGCGTTTGGTGTATAAAAAATCCAGGCCTTACCAAAGGATTGGTTTTAGCCAAGCTGGCTCAAAATTTTTCCTTTCCTGGACGAGCAAGCGTTTTGACTCCATGCCCTCGGCCCACGCGGCCAGCCTTTCTGCCATCAGCGTTGTTTTTTACTGGTTTTTCCCATTGCTGGGTTTGGCCTGGATAGCCTTGGCTTTTATAAATGGCATTGCCAGGGTACTGTTGGGCTACCATGACCCGGAAGATGTAATTGTAGGCTGGATTATTGGCACATTCTCGGCTTTTTTGGCTCTTTACCTTGGGGGCGCCATCTGGTAAAATATTTAAACAAATCATGTTTAAGTGATGCCGCGATGGCGGAACTGGCAGACGCACGCGCCTCAAGAGCGCGCGGGGAAACCCATGAGAGTTCGACTCTCTCTCGCGGCACCACTTGCACAGTATTTAAGAATTTTTTATGGAAGAAACAAATCTACAACCGAATATTACTATCCAGCCTTTAAGCGATGCCGTTTTGCCTAATTTGGCTAATCCGTCAGGTTTATCCTATCCTTCCACTCAAACCCAGGCAACTGATAAGCCAGATGTGCCCGCGGATAAAGTTTCTTATGCCGACGCCAAAATTGAAGAAATAGAAGTTTCAAAAATTTCGCCTAACCCATTCCAGCCCAGGAAAACTTTTGAACCCACGGCGCTTAGGGAGCTGGCGGATTCCATAAAAGAGCATGGGGTCATCCAGCCTTTGGTGGTTACGCGCACGGCAGTTGGTTATGAAATTGTAGTAGGGGAAAGGCGCTTCCGCGCGTCCCAGTTGGCGGGCATGGAAAAAGTCCCTGCCATTATCAAGGACGCGATGGTAGACCAGACCAAGCTGGAAGTGGCATTAATAGAAAACATCCAACGGCAGGAGCTAAACCCCATTGAAGAAGCGCAGGCCTACGAGAGGCTGATGAAAACTTTTAACCTGACGCAGGACCAGGTCGCCAAAAAGGTCGGCAAGAGCCGGCCGGCAGTTGCCAACACGGTCCGCCTGTTAAATTTACCGGCCGAAGTCCAGCGCGCCGTTATCGAGGGCAAAATTATGGAAGGCCACGCCCGCGCTTTGCTTGGTTTGAATGACCCGGAAAAGATTCTGCTAATGTATAAAATGGTGGTGGAACAAAATTTAAATGTGCGCCAGGTGGAGTATAAAGTCCGCGAACTTACCACTAAACGGCCGGTAGATTCAGCCGCACCGGACCCAAAGCTTATGGCCATGGAGTCAGAGCTTCGCGGCAAGCTGGGCACGCAGGTTAAAATCCAGCGCCAGGGCCAGGGCGGAAAAATTATGATTGAGTTTTTCAGCGAGGAAGAGTTAAGCGAAATAGTCCACAAAATGGCAGCCGAAAGACAGGCGGAAGAGGGTGGGTTTTTGACGGTTTAAGGCTTATGTCATTGCGAGTGCGGCTGAAGCAATCTTATTATCAGAAGTAAAGATTGCCGCGTCTTATGTACCCCTCTCGTAACGACACCTGGTATAAGTGTGGAAAAACCGGTTTGACACATACTTAATAAAAACTTAATATATATCTATATATAGTCATATATACACAAAGCCATGATCCAATTACACCAAACTAGCATTTTTCCCTACAGCCTTTTTACTAAGGCTCTTTGGAATTGCTAATTGGGTGGTTGGTGAAAGTTGAAAAAGATTTAAAGTAAAAACCAACACCCAAAGAGAAAGGGTGTTTTGCTTTTAGTTGATAGTTGTAAATATTATCCCAAGGAAACTCGGAGTAAATTTTACGGCTAGCAATACGAGCCGTCATTCTATTCCGCATGAAGCGGGAATTTGCATTGGAGGATTTTGATACAAGTACAAGCGGGTGCTGAAAATTTTCTGCACTCACCCACCAACCCCCTTTTTGTGTTAAGGAAATTGATTGATGGCGAAGAAGCATTTATTGTTGGGTGAACGGAGAAGTTTTGCTCTCAGACAACTGGAGGCAATTAATCTCGTAGAGATTGGTTCGCTTCTAGAAAAAAGGGAAGAAGATCATGTACCAGATAAAGTCCGAGCCAGGCGCGAGGATCGGCTCAAATTTTTGCTTGAACAAAACAGAGAAATAGAGCAGATTTTAGAGCGAAGGGCATCGGAAGCCAGGCGTCTCGTCCGCGGACTAGCGCTTGAAGCGGCAACTAGCTAGCAGGCAGGCCACTCATCTTTTAGATGAGTGGCCGGTCTTTTTTTATTTCCAGTTTTCTGTTAAGATATCTAAAGTTAAATTACGGGCTGTAGTATACCGGTAGTACGCATGCATGGGGTGCATGTAGACCGGGTTCAATTCCCGGCAGCCCGACCATAGGTTAGTATCGTAAGTTTGATAAAGTTAGTCAAAAAAAGATACAAATGTAGGAATTTTAGAATAAAATGAGCTTGAATAAAATATCAATATATAAGCAGGTTAAGTCAAATTTGCCTAAAAAGGGCAAGTTAGAGCTTAGTCCCCAGCAACTAGAGCGGATTAAGAGCGTTTCTAAAGTTGCCTTGGGTCTAATTGCGGTCGCAGGGGTTGTGACAATTGCCGCAATAGCACCTAATTTATTTATGGCTGTGGATAAAATATTTTTGAAAAAAGGCAAAAAGCTGAATCGTAGGCAAAAAGAAGAGAAGATTATAAAAACTTTTTATTATTTAAAAAAGTCCGGATTGGTAAAAATTAAACACCAGGGCAAGAGTATGCAAGTCTTATTGACCAAATTAGGCTTAGAGAAGTCTAAGGCTTTACAAATCGATGCTTGTTATATACCTAAACCTGCCCGTTGGGATGGGAAGTGGTGGCTAGTAGCGGCCGATATCCCTACTAAACAGTACCGCCGCGGAGCGGATTTACTCAGGCAAAAACTAAAGGATATGGGTTTTTATTCTTTGCAAAGGACTTTATGGGTTTACCCATTTAATCCGAGCAAGGAAATTGAATTTATCGCTGAAACTTATGGCATAGCCCGTTTTTTAACCGTAATAGAAGTCAGTCGTTTGGATAGGCAGGACGAAGCAATACTTAAGGAATTTTTTCGTCAGGTTTAAAATATTCTAAAAAAACTACATTTGTAGTTTTTTTAGAATAAAAATAAAGAATGCTGTTATAGCACCGCAGTTTTAAGTCTTTGGATGGCGGGCAGTTTTTTGTGCCGGTGATGGCTGGGAAAGTATGCTAAAATAAACTTATGAGCAGGCAAGTTATTTTAGCTTCAACTTCTCCCAGGAGGAGGCAGTTGATGAAAGTTTTGGATATAAAGTTTAAGGCCGTGGATTCGGGCTATGAGGAAGTTATGCACCAGCACATGGGACACAGGCAACTGGTGATGTTTTTGGCTTTTGGCAAGGCTAAGGCCGCGGCTAAAAAATATCCCTCATCAATCATAATTGCGGCGGATACAATTGTATCATTCAAAGGCAAGGCTATCGGCAAACCCAAAAGCAAATCAGAAGCTTATAAAATGCTGCAAAGTTTTAGCGGCAAAGCGCATTATGTAATTTCCGGGGTTGTGGTAATGGACGCGAAAAACAAACAGGCGCTAAGCTTTACCGATTCAGTAAAAGTTTATTTTAAAAAATTATCGGCCAAGGACATAAAAAAATACCTTGCCAGCGGCGAGGCTATGGACAAGGCAGGGGCTTATGGGTTTATTGGCAAAGGTTTTAATTTAGTAGAAAAAATAGAAGGCGATTTAACGGTTGACTTGGGCTTGCCGCTGGGCTTTGTTTTTAACGCGCTGGAAAAATTGGGCATGGAAGTTTAGTTCGTTGACCGGCTACAGATTTTTGTGATAACCTAAGGTATTGTTATTTCAAAATTGGAGGTTGGAATGAACTCGCGCCTATCAAGCAGACAATCAGACATCCCCGTTGCCAGGAAGCATTTAATATCAGATGCAGAAATGGATCGTCGCATACTGCCCATGATCCAAAGCGCTCTTGATTCCCGGCGGCCAAAAACCATCTTGTCCTTAAAGCCCGGTGAGCAGTTTCGTACTGACAAAGAGGCTTCAGTTCGCTTTGCAGGCGCTCCATGCTATGCGAAGCTCCGGCGCAAATATGGAAAATATAACGCCCTGGCTTTAACAGGCGAACGAGCCGGCACGTTGGTACAGATTAATGAATCCGACACAGTCCGTAAGGACTAGTGGTGGATACTTCAGTCGACTTGGGTGGGAGAAATTTCTCCCACCCCCTCTGTTTTTTAAAGAAATCTGTTATAATAAAGTATAAATTATGAAAACTGCCTTAATTTCAGTTTACAACAAAGAGGGGATTGTTGAGTTCGCAAAACAGTTGGCAGATTTAGGATTTAAGATTTTAGCTTCGGGCGGCACGGCGAAAGCGTTATCATCAGCAGGCCTGGAAGTCACAGACGTGGCTTCTTTGGTAGGCGGCGCGGCAATACTTGGGCACCGTGTGGTAACTTTGTCGCGCGAAGTGCATGCCGGGCTTTTGGCAAAGGATGACGAAGCTGATAGAAAAGAATTAGCAGACCTTAAAATTCCTTTTATAGATTTAGTTTGCTGCGATTTATATCCGTTGGCAGATGAAATTGCAAAGTGGGACGCCGATAAATCGGCACGCTACACTTTAAAAGCTAATGAGGCCGTAGTAGACAAAACAGACATTGGCGGTCCTACAATGCTAAGGAGCGGGGCAAAGGGCAGGAGGATTGTGGTCTGTGACCCTTTGGACAGGACTCGCGTGGTTGAGTGGCTTAAAGGCGGTGAACAAAACAAGGAAGAATTTATTTCATCGTTGGTCGCCAAAGCCGAATATATTGTGGCGGATTATGTTTTAGCATCCGCGCGTTACCATAGCACCGGAAAGCTGGATGGTTTGGTGGGAGAACAAATTTTGGAAGCAAAATACGGGGAGAATGGCTGGCAACAACCTTCGGGATTATTTCAGACAGCCGATAAATCGGCTAACTACATTGACCAATTATCAATCGCTAATTTCAAATTGGTCGCAGGCACAGCGCCGTCTTACAATAATTTGGCGGATGTTGACCGTTTGCTCCAAACTATAACCCACATTGCGGCGGGATTTGATGTAAACAACTGCACCCTCTCTGCCTCGGCTGCACTCGGCATCTCCCCCAGAGGGGGAGAAGGCTCCGCAGATAAACCGATGATTGCCGTAGGAGTTAAGCACGGCAATCCTTGCGGGGCGGCGGTTTCTGACAGCCCAGCATCAGCCATAGAAAAAATGCTGGAAGGGGATTTGCGCGCGATTTTTGGCGGCGTCGTAATGGTGAATTTTGAAATAGATGAAAAGTTGGCAGAAGTTTTGCTTACGCACAAAATGGAATTAGGAAGAAGGCTTTTGGACGGCGTAATCGCGCCGTCATTTACATTATCAGCAATTGATTTAATGAAACGCAAAGGCGACAAGTGCAGGTTTTTGGTTAACCCCGCGTTGGCCAATTTATCAAAAGAAAGTTTAGATAGCCATCCCCGCTTCCGCTATGTGCGCGGCGGGTTTTTAAAACAGCCGAATTATAATTTTGTTTTAGATTTAAACAAGTGCGACGTAGTTGCCCCATTTATGGGGCAGTCCGAGGAGCCTGATAAATCAGGCAACTACAAGTTATCAGACCAACAAAAATCGGATATCATCCTGGCATGGGCAGTCGGCTCAACTTCCAATAGCAACACAGTTACCATCACGAAAAATCAAATGCTCATAGGCAACGGAGTCGGACAGCAAGACCGCGTAAGTTGCTGTCAGCTTGCAATTAAGCGCGCGACAGACGCGAATCATGACACAAAAGGTGCGGCGGCTTACAGCGACAGTTTCTTTCCGTTTGTGGACGGCGTGGAAACACTATCATTGGCAGGAATTAAATCCATCTTCGCGACTTCGGGTAGCGTGCGCGACGAAGAAATTAAAAAGTTTTGCGTTGATAAAGGTATTAATTTAGTAATGTTGCCGGACAGCCAGGCAAGAGGCTTCTTCGGCCATTAGAGTGTAGTGCGCACAAATATACAAATTTAGACAAATATACAAATCTTAAATTTCCGGAATTTGTATATTTGTGTCGATTTGTTTATTTGAGATTGCTACTATAGAAAGGGGGTGAAGATTATGCAATTTAATGTCATGGTAAATTTTTGGGCGGTATTGGCTTCGGCCGTAGCCTCTATGGTCATAGGCAGTATTTGGTATGGGCCTTTGTTCGGCAAAAAGTTTATGAGCGCCATGGGCATGGACAGCTGGAGCTCGGAAAAAAAGGCGGCAATGAAGAAATCGATGGGATTAACTTACCTTTGGCAGTTTTTGGCCAGCATCCTGATGTTTTATGTTTTTGCCTGGCTAATGGGAGCTTTGGGGGCTAAAAGCGCTATGGACGGAATACAAGCCGCGTTTTGGGTTTGGCTTGGTTTTATTGTCCCATTAAGCTTGGGCAATGCCTTATGGGGCGGTAAAATGATTTTGTTCTGGTTGGGCATTGGCAACATGCTTTTAACTTTAGGAGCGGCAGGGGTAATTATTGGTATAGTCAAATAATAAAATTTAAAAAAATTGGCTAAAACTTATCTTATTTTAGCCATTTTTTTATTTTTATCCACAAATGGAAAGAAAATTTTATTAAAAAATGCTATAATTAATGCAATATTATTAAGTATTCAAGAAACAAAAATCAATTTAATATAATAACTTGGTTCTTGCTTTTTTGGATATTGGAATTTAAATAATTTATGGCTAAAAAATTAGCAATGATTCTGGGTATAGTTTTTGTGATAGTTGGGGTCTTGGGTTTTATTGAAAATCCAATAGTCGGCGAATATGGATACTTTATGACCAACGCGGTACATAATCTGGCCCACTTGCTCATTGGTATAATTATGCTTGTAATGGCTTCTAAAGGCGAGGCTTCCGCCGCTATGTCCATGACAATTTTTGGCGTAGTATACCTGCTCTTGGCTGTTTTGGGTTTTGTAATGTCTTCACCGTTATTGGGGTTGGTAGAATACAACGCGGCCGATAACTGGTTGCACGTGGTATTGGGTGTAGTCTTGCTTGTACTGGGCATGACCAACAAAGGCAGCGCTCCAGCAATGCCTTCTTCCGGCATGGGCGGTTCAGGTATGGGTGGAATGAACTAGCAGGTTTGTTTT
>JAHFJJ010000013.1 GCA_023245895.1 Candidatus Doudnabacteria bacterium | reverse complement strand
GAGCGGCCCGCCAGGTGTTTGAACTTGCCGGCGTTAAAAACGTTGTATGTAAAATGTTGGGTTCCAACAACAAAGTTAACAACGTTAAAGCGGTATTCGCGGCTTTCGCGAAAATGAAGAGTAAAGAGACGCTCTTTAAGTTGCGAAAATAGAATTAGGAATAAGGAATTATGAATTAGGGGGTGGGCCCATCATAATTCTTAATTCATGCTTCATAATTCAGTTTTATAAAATGATCAAACTCCATCAACTCAAAAAGAACCCCAAATCCATCCACCGCAGAAAAGTTGTAGGCCGTGGTCTTGGCAGCGGCAAGGGCACTTACTCCACACGCGGAGGCAAGGGACAGACCGCCAGAACCGGACATTCCAAAATGCCCGCGATTTTTGAAGGCGGCCGCCAGCCCCTTGTGCGCCAACTGCCTAAGAGCAGGGGTTTTAGGTCTTTAAATTCCAAAGCTACAGTTATTAGCCTTTCCGATTTGGATGTTTTTAAAGACGGTGATACAGTAGACTTAAAGGCTTTATACGCCAAAGGCGTAGTGGACGCTTCTATTTTAAAAGTTAAAGTCTTAAAAGGCGAAACCAAAAAGAAGTTCAACATCAACCTCCCAGTTTCAGCATCGGTTAAGGAAGCGGTAGAGAAGGCTGGCGGGAAAATTGTATAGCATTTAGTAAGTAGTGGGTAGTGAGTAGCCATCCAGGCTACCATACTACTTACTACCAACTACCCACTAAAATGAACAAACTAAGTTTAATCTGGAAAACCAAAGACCTGCGCAACAAAATTTTAATTGTGCTGGGTCTTTTGCTTGTTACCCGCGTTTTGTCCCACATTCCGGTTGCCGGCATAGACGCTTCGGGGCTTAAGAATTTTTTCCAGCAGAGCCAGTTTTTTAATCTTTTAGACGTTTTTTCCGGAGGCGGCCTGACCAATTTTTCAGTTGCCATGTTAGGCGTGGGCCCTTACATTACTGCTTCCATTATTATGCAATTAATGACTATTATTGTCCCTTCTTTGGCTGAAATGCAGAAAGAGGGCGGGGAAGCTGGCAGGGCCCAAATTAACCAGTATACCCGCTATATGGCTATTGCCTTGGCTCCCTTGCAGGCTTTTGGCACTATCCGCCTTCTCCAAAGCCAGGGCGGCGCTGCTGTTTTAGGTTCCTTTAGCCCGTTCCAGTGGTTTACAGTTTTGCTTTCCGTTACCGCGGGCACTATGTTAATGATGTGGCTCGGGGAAATTATGTCGGAGTTTGATATTGGCAACGGCGTGTCGCTTATTATCTTTGCCGGCATTGTTGCCAGGATCCCGGCCAACTTTGGTTTTTTGACCAGCTGGTATGACGCAAGCAAATTGCCGACGGTTTTAGCTTTCGCGGCCATAACTTTAATAGTCATTGCGGGCGTAGTTTTAGTTACTGAAGCCCAGAGGAACATCCCCATTGCCTACGCCAAGCGCGTGCGCGGCAATAAGCTTTTTGGCGGCGTCAACACCCACCTTCCTTTAAGGCTTAACCAGGCCGGCGTTATCCCGATTATTTTTGCCATTTCCGTTATGCTTTTCCCGGCCATGATAGCCCAGTTTTTTGTTAACGCCAAAAGCGGCATGTTAGCCGGCTTGGCCCAGAAAACCATCACCTTGTTTAATTCCCAAGGGTTATTCTACGGTGTAGCGTATTTTATTTTAATAATGGCTTTCACTTATTTTTACACCGCTGTAGTATTTAACCCGGACGAAATTGCAGAGAACGTCCAGAAAAATGGCGGTTTTGTCCCCGGCCTTAGGCCCGGCCAGCAAACCGCGGGTTTTTTGAGCATGGTGCTTAACCGCATAACTTTGGCCGGCGCTTTCTTTTTGGCGGTAATTGCCATACTGCCCTTAATTTTACAAAATTTTACCGGCACAACCGCCTTGACTTTCGGCGGCACCGGATTATTGATTGTGGTTTCCGTAGTAATTGAAGTTATAAAGAAAATCGAAGCCCAGTTGACTATGCATGATTATGAGGGCTTTTAAGATCACAAATACGCAGATAAAGACAGATATTACAGATGACTAAACCACTAAAACCTGCCATAATAATGGCAGGTTTTAAATTTTATGATAAAAGTAATTTTGTTTGACTGCGACGGGCCAATAATAAAGCGCGAAAAATATTTTAGCCAAAGGTTAAAGGAAGAGCGGGGAATAGATGTTAGGGCCCAGGACGAAACATCCTTTTTTAAAGGGGAGTTTTTGGAATGCGAAGTCGGCAAGAAAGATTTAAAACAAGTCCTGCCATACTGGCTGCCTATTTGGAAATGGCAGGGGAGTGTTGACGAACTTTTGGACTATTGGTTTTCCGGAGAAGCCGAATTAGACTTAGAAATGAAAGATTATATAGCAACTTTAAGGCAGTCCGGAGTTAAGTGTTATTTGGCGACCAACAATGAAAAATATCGCACCCAATACTTATGGGAGCAAGTGGGGATAAATTTTTTTTTGGATGGCTTATTTTCTTCCTGTTATTTGGGACATATGAAGCCAGAGCTACAATATTGGGAAGAAATTTATAAAGGTTTTCCTGATGTTAGGAAAGATGAGTTTTTGGTTTTAGACGACATGCCCAATGCTATTGCTTCTGCAAAAAAGTTTGGCTTTAACGCCGAACTTTATAGTAATTTTGAAAATTTTAAAACTACATTGAAAACTTTTAGAGAGTAAGACAGGATTTACTATATTATAAAAAAATGGAAGAGGGGGTACCTCTTCTAAATAAAAAGTTTAATATTTTACTATATTTTTAGTTTTTTGTCAAATCGGGAGCTTAAACCCAAAACCTTTGACAAAAAGTTGGAAAAGGCCTATAATAGCTAGTCGTTTGTGGTATAATTATATTGAATTTTATGAGTGAAATTAACGAAAATCTTAGCGAGGCCGAACAGAAGCAGTTTGAGGCTCTGAAGGCTAAGGCTGAAGGTCGGCAAAATCTAGCTCCTGCTCCTGCCGAAAAATCTGCTATTGTGGATACTGCACAGGTCAATTCTTTTGACATTGGGACTAACGACAAACCAGAAGTACCTAAAGGCCCTAATGATAGTCCCTTGCATCCACCCTCTCCGTCCGCTCCTGCCGAAACCGGACCAATAGCAAATTCTGAAATGAAAGAACTTTTGACCGGAGTCCTGCGAGGCGAGGTACCCATTGATCAAATTAATATGGAAAAAACAGATCCGCATGACCTAACGGAAGAGATGAAGAACAGGGCGACTTAATGATAAACAGCCGTCTGTCATTGCGAGCAGTGTCCAGCCGGAGGCGGATCTGCCTCTGGCACGACATCCAACGAAGCAATCTTTGTCAAAGATAATTAGATTGCTTCGGATGCACTCGCAGTGACAAAAAATAAAACCAAAATAAATGTCCTTTGAGTTTAGCACAATCAATATTGCCATACTGGTTCTAATTGTACTGACGGTCGTTTTTGCGGCAGTCTTTTTTTATTATTTTAAACGCCACATTTACCACAGCAAGCATGTGGTGCCCAGAATAAAAGACTGGGTGTTTTTAGAAATCCAAATGCCCAAGGACGGCTCTCCGGACAAGGACGACCAGCGGCCTAAAAGCGAAGAAGAAAAAAAATTGCTGGTGGGCATTGCCGAACAATTATTCACTACGCTTTCGGAATCCGGCCACCACAAAGGCTGGCTGTTGGGCAAGGATTATTACAGCTTTGAAATTGCCTGTACGGACAAAAAGGTGGCTTTTTACGTAAACTGCCCCAAGCACCTCCAGCAGTTGGTGGAAAAACAAATCCAGGCCCAGTATCCCCATTCCTTCATAGAAGTGGTTAAAGGCTATAACCCATTCCAAAAAGGCGGCACAGTGGAAGTTGAAGAGTTGGAATTAAGCAAGCAGTCGGTTTACCCGTTTAGGACTTATAAGACAACGGAAACTGACCCGCTAAACGCGCTGACTAACGCAATGAGCAAGCTGGATGACAACGAAGGCGCGGCCATACAGTATATAATAAGCCCCGCCGGCACAACCTGGCAAAGCAGGCCCAGGCATATGGCTTTGGAAATCCAGCAGGGAAAAAATCCGGAAATGATTGAGCGCGGACATGTTTACAGAATGTTGGTCGGCTTAATGCGCGGCATAGGCAGGGCCCTGGCTTTTGGCGGCAACAAAAATGCCCAGCCTTCCCACACGCATAAGGACTTGTCCGGGTACGCATCGCCAATCCAGCTCACCCCAATGCAGCAGGAGATTGTAAAAAAACTGGAAGA
This sequence comes from Candidatus Doudnabacteria bacterium, assembly GCA_023245895.1. Taxonomy (GTDB): domain Bacteria; phylum Patescibacteriota; class Doudnabacteria; order UBA920; family UBA920; genus PALSA-1336. The sequence continues at coordinate 33,300 of JAHFJJ010000013.1, read as the reverse complement.
AAAAGCCAGCAGACCGGGTTATAAAACCAACATCCGCCTTATTACTTCATCTTCCACGCCCGGTAGCGCCCAAGTGCACATGAGGAACCTGTTATCATCTTTCCTGCAATATAACATGCCGCCGTTTAACGGCCTTAAGCCCAAAAAGCGGGATAAAAATGAAGTCTTGAAAGATTATATTTTCCGGGTTTTCCGCGACAACGGAATAAAAAGTATTTTAAACACCGAAGAGTTGGCTTCGTTATGGCATCTGCCCACGCCGTATATAGAAACGCCGAACATTAAGTGGCTTACTTCCAAAAAGGCGCCGCCGCCTGTTAATTTGCCCAAAGAAGGCGTGCTTATTGGCCGCAATATTTACCGCGGCGTGGAAAGCAAAGTTTTTATGCAGCGCGACGACCGCCGCAGGCATATGTATGTCATTGGCCGCACCGGCTCCGGCAAGACCGAAATTATGAAGTACATGTCCGTGCAGGACATAAAGAACGGCGAAGGTTTGTGCATTATAGACCCCCACGGCGATTTTATAGAAGACATTTTGCCCCACGTGCCCAAAGAGCGCGCGGAAGATGTTATTTTATTTGAGCCTTTTGACATGGACAGGCCTTTGGGCCTCAACATGCTGGAAGTGGACAGCGAGGAGCAGAAAGATTTCGCGGTGCAAGAAATGATTTCCATTTTCTACAAATTAGTTACCGACCCGGCAATGTTAGGGCCTATGTTTGAACATAACATGAGGAATGCCATGCTGACTTTAATGGCCGACGAAGAGCATCCCGGCACCATAACCGACATCCCCAGGATTTTTACGGATACCGAATTCCAAAAATACAAAGTTTCCAAACTCAAAGACCCGGTGGTTAAGTTATTTTGGGAAAAAGAAATGGCCAAAACGTCCGACTTCCATAAATCCGAAATGCTGGGCTACTTAATTTCCAAAGTCGGCCGTTTTGTGGAAAATGCCATGATGCGCAATATTGTGGGCCAGCCCAAATCCGCGTTTAATTTTAGGGAAGTCATGGACAAGAGAAAAATTCTGTTGATTAATCTTGCCAAAGGAAAAGTGGGCGAAATTAACGCCAAGTTGCTGGGTCTGATAATTGTGTCTAAATTACAGATGGCGGCGCTGTCGCGCGCGGATGTAAAGGAAGACGACCGCCCGGATTTTTATTTGTACGTGGACGAGTTCCAGAATTTTATTACCGACGCTTTTTCATCTATCCTTTCCGAAGCCCGGAAATACCACCTTAACTTAATTATTGCCCACCAGTATTTGGGGCAACTGGAACAAGCCGCCGGAGCGCAAGGAGCGGGCAGTAAGGACTTGCGCGACGCCGTGTTCGGCAACGCCGGCACCATGGTGTGTTTTAGGATTGGCGCCGAGGACAGTGAAATTATGGCCAAGGAATTTAAGCCTACCTTTAACGAGTTTGATTTGGTCAATGTGGACAGGTTTAACGCTTATTTGAAATTAATGGTCAACGGCACGGCCAGCAAACCGTTTAACATGGCTACCTACCCTTTGCCTAAAGACGGCAATGAACAGCAAGCCCAGGCCATTAGGCAGCTTTCCCGCTTAAAACACGGCCGGGCCAGGGCGGAAGTGGAAGAAGAAATTTTGGAAGCCGGACAGGTGGCGGAAAATATGGCTGAAGCTTTGCCTAATGTGGAAAGGGGATTGTAAAAATCACAAGGGGAATCCTTGCGCCGCGCAAGGATTCCCCTTGTGATTGCAGCGCTGTAGCTGGTCTTGCCACGGCCGGCATATTTTTGCTAAAATCAGATTATGAAAGAGAATTACATTAGTATTTTTAGCAATTTTTTAGCTGGGCTTTTGGAAAAAGGGCAAATCCCTTTGGCCGACGTAGCCGGTTTGGTTAAGGTTTTTGAGCCTGTAAGCCCCATGGTCCAAAGCCGGAAGCAGTTAATAATTTTTTTGGAAAAATACATGGTAAATTATCCCCAGTTGGAAGAGTTAAAAAAACAGCTGGAGGACAGTAATTACCAATTTAATTAAGGCAGATTTTAAGGAAACTAATTTTATGGCAGAACATGGACATGGCGCGCACGGGCATGAAGCCAGCCACGGGGGCGGCCACGAAGGCAAAGGAGAGAAATCCGTAATAGAAACAATGCCGGTAGTCGGCAGGGCTATATCAATGCTTAAGGAAATTGTTTCTCCCGAGGGGCTAAAAAAGTTTTTATTCAAGATGTCAGACGAGCACATAACCCCGGTCGCGCTTAAGGTTTTTGACTGGATTGGGATATTTTTTGGCGCTAGTGGAGGCGGCGGGGGCGGCGGCCACTCCCATGCTCACGCGCATTAACCCGGGCGGACTTGGCTTAATAATTTTATGTCAGAAAATACACACCATACCGAAGCTGGCCACAGCCAGATTGAGGCAGATATTTGGAGCATTGAAACTTTTACCAATAAAATGTATGAGCTAGGCAGGGAAACCGGCTTGGGAATGTTTGAACACCTGTCCGACCCCATCCAGGATATGTTTTCCGGGGAAGAAGCCTCACATCATTAAATTTTTATGGAAGCCCAAGGCTTAAATTTAAACCAGTTGGTGGCCTTATTTTTGGCTGAAGCCATACGTTCGCACAGGACGTCGCTTTCGCGCGCCGCGGAAATTTCCGGCCGGGTAATATCCAAACTTAAATCTATTAGTTCGGAAGGCCAGGCCTTGTCTATTTTAAAAGAGGTGGAAAAAGATTTTGAAGAAGTTTCGGCCTTAAAGCAGGCTTTGCACTTCGGCACCAAAGCTTCCGACATAAAAGTTTACGAGGCGGAAATAAAAGAATACGCGTCAAAAGTTTTTGCTAAAGATTTGCATGGCTGTAACGCTTTTTTACAGGACGCCGCTCGGTACGGCATAAATATCCAGGAGCTCTGCCTAAAGTACCCGGATTTTTGCCAGTTTTTAATTGAACATTCCGACAAAGCCCCCCTGCTCAGCCAAATTTAAGTTTAATAAACCTAGCGGGGCAATCCACAGGCGTAATTTGCCTGTTTTTTATTTGTTTGATATAATAAATCTGTGCTTATAGCGTTATTTGAAACTAAAATCAAAATATAAGTTGCCCGCAAGCGGGCTTTAGGCGGAAAACAAAAATTCCAAAAGAATCGTGTAAGTATTAGAAGGTATTTTTGATTTGAATAAGCGTATCTAAAGTAAGATATAAAAACAAAATCATGGACAAACTTTCAAATTTAGCTTTAGCCCTTCAGATGATAGATGCGGCTGAAAAAAATATTCAATCAGCCAAACAGCTGCTGAAAGAAATGATGGGCGGGCCCGTAACCAAAGCCAGCCTGGCGCAGTTTGCCGAGAAGGCCGGAAGCTTGAGCGTTTCCGAAGGCGGCAAGGTTATTGAAGGCGTCTTTGACGGACAGAACATGATTGGCCCGGACAAAAAACAATATCCGGTCCCGGCCAACTACGCGTCCAAATCTAAACTTATTGAAGGCGATGTTTTAAAACTCACAATCGCCGACGACGGCTCTTTCATTTATAAACAAATCGGCCCAATGGAAAGAAAGAAAATGCTGGGCATGCTTTTGGTGGATGAAAAGGGCGACTTTAAAGTTTTGGCTGAAGGCAAGCCATATAAAGTTTTGCTGGCATCCCTGACTTACTTTAAGGCCGAAGCCGGAGATGAGGTTACCATTGTTGTTCCTGAAACCGGCGTTGCCGAGTGGGCGGCCGTGGAAAACGTTATAAAAAAAGGCGGAGCCTCGGCCCACACGGACATGGAAATGGGAGAAGGCAGTGTTATAAGGGATGAAGACGAAGAACTGTAGTTGAATTAGGAATATAGAATTATGAATTATGGACTTGGATATGGCCCTAATTCTTGATTCATACTTCATAACTCCAAAATCAAATGGATAACTATCAGCCAGCACAAAACACCCCGGTTTTAAGCTTTAGCCAAAAAATAACCTTTTTTCTGGAAACTCACACGGTAGTTTACCAGTTTTTGCGTTTTGGCTGCATAGGCTTTTTAAATACCGGGCTGGGTTTTTTGGTAACCAATACAATTTCAAAGGCCCTGGGGATATCACAAGGCTGGCAGTACGGTTTGGTAACGGGTGTTGGTTTTATTTGCGCGGTCATTCAAAGCTACCTGTGGAACAGGACTTGGACTTTTGGTTCCGAAACCGGCGTAACGCTATGGAAAAATTTGCGCAGATTATTTTTGGTCGGCCTGCTTGGCGGGCTAACCATACTGCTTATTCTTATTTCTTCGAAATTTTTTGCCCCGGCTTATTTTTTCTTTATTTTGCTGATTGTTTATTTGATTTTCGAAACTGTCTTGTGGAAGCATTTCGGCTTCCACCTGTCTGATTGGAACCACGAAAGCCATTCTTTTGCCATTTTTTTTGTTGTCACCGGCGTCGGGTTTTTAATTAATTCCACCCTTAGCGCGGTTTTCTCCACGCACATTCATATTACGCTTTCGGACTTGGATAAAAATATTGCTTTGTCCCTTGCAACCGGCGTATCGCTTTTTTGGAATTTTATCGGCTACAAAGTGGTCGTTTTTAAAAAATAACTCCCGGAAGCTATGCGTTTTTATAAGCTAATATGGGCAGTTGCGCTTATTTTGTGTGTTATCCCGGCCGTGGCCAGGGCTTTTGATGATGGGGATTTAGTCAAAGACCAGGGTAAGGCAGTAATTTATTTTGTAGAGGCGGGCCAGAAACATCCGTTTAAGTCATTAAAAATTTTTCAGGGATTGGGCTATAAATTAAACAACGTCAAAACAGGGGACACTTCTTCCCTGTCTTTGTCGGCAGCCATAGCAACCTCGGCCGGACGCCATCCGCGCGGCACCGACGTTTTTTACAATGGAGTAGTTTATTTTATGGGAGCGGGGGTACGCTACCCTTACACTTCTGCCGAGGTTTTTTATACCTGGCATAAGGACTTTAGCGGGGTAGTAGCCGCAAACAGCGCGGACTTAAAAGTTCCTGTAGGCCCTAACGCCGAAGCCAATGGCCAGGGCAATTTAAATTTTAATAATCCGAACTTAAATATTCCAAATCCCAGTACGAGCCCTTCCTCGGTTTTGCAAAGCAACTTTTTAAAGAACGACCCAACCGCCCAAGGCATTGCCTCCGGCCAGTCGCAAGGCTACGACGTTAGCGGTTATAAATTTGATTACGCTAACGGGACAGACACAAATAATTTTGCTTTCAGGTTTTTGAGCGCTTTAAGGATGGTCGGCACCCTGTATGGCTACAGCAGAGGCGCGGATTTGGCCGAAACAACTTTAAAGCGTTTCCAGCAAACCCATGGGCTTACAGTATCTTCTTCCATAGACATTAAAACTCTTCAGGCAGTTGACAGCTTATTAGTCCAAGCCGAATTAAGGGATTCCGCGCTGGCCGCGGGCTTTCCTTTGTACAGAGGTTTCTTAGATGAGCCTTTAAACGAACCTACTAAACAGCATAGCGCGGCAGTTGTTGCCGCGGCGCTTAAAGCCTTACCTTCGAATCTAGTTGTTTGGAGCGAAGCAAATTTTAAGAATTATATTTCCCGCCAGGTTGGGGGAATGTCCAAAGACATAAGTACGGACAATTATAAAATTTGCGACGAAAAAATGTATGCTGAATACGGTGATTACTGTACCTTGGCAAAGAATGGTAAAACCTTGACTTTATGGGGCGACGATTTTGAAATCGCGGATACCATGATCCACGAGTACGCGCATTATTTAGACAATAACATATACAGCAAAGACGGGGTTACTTCGCAGGGAGCAATTGATACCACAGGTTTTTATAATATTTCATACAACACCTCGGACATGAAAACAGACCCTTCTTCAGGCTGGAAGTTTTATACTTTAAACAGGCCTGGTAACTTCAAAAATGAATTCGTGGGTTCTTACGCGGTTGGCTGGAGCCTTACGAATAATCCGCAGTATTATACACCCTATGAGGACTTTGCCGAATCTTTTGCTTTGTATGTGGTTAACGGAAAGACTTTTAGGGAGCTGGCCGCGGCTAATTCCGTCTTAAAGCAAAAATATGACTGGTTAAAACAAAACGCTTTTAACGGGCAGGAATATCAAAGCGGAATAAGCAATGGCGGGGCTTTGTTGTCTGTTTCTCCATCAGGGATTGCCAATAAAAACGGGGCTACAACTGCTAATACCGGGGCTTTTAACATCCGTGATTTTACAGAGATATCACCCGATTATATTTGGGACTATAAGTTTTAGGCTATAAAATTAATTATTTTTCAAAGCCAAAATATCCGGTTTTGGCCGTTTTTGTATTATGCTATAATGGATAGACCCTTAAACTATCTTTTATGGCAGTATTGTATAGGAAATACAGGCCGCAGACTTTCTCCCAAGTCTTAAGCCAAAAACCCGTTATCCAAACCCTAAGAAACCAGGTTTTAGGGAGTTCCGTGGCGCATGCTTATTTGTTTACGGGAAGTAGGGGGGTAGGCAAGACATCGGTGGCGCGGATATTAGCCAAGGCGGTTAATTGTTTGAATATAAAGGATGGCGACCCATGCGGAGTGTGCGATAATTGTAAAGCCATCGCGTCGGGGAATTTTTTGGATTTAGTTGAGGTAGACGCTGCCTCTAACACGGGGGTGGATAACATCCGCGAGTTGATCGAGCATGTCCGGTTTTCGCCTTCCTCCGGAAAATACAAAGTCTTTATAATAGATGAAGTCCACATGCTAAGCAAAGGCGCGTTTAACGCTTTGCTTAAGACTTTGGAAGAGCCGCCTGCCCATGCTATTTTTATTTTGGCCACTACGGAAATAAACAAAGTGCCGGCCACCATAGTTTCGCGTACGCAAAGGTTTGATTTTAAGGCCTATTCTGAAGCCGACTTGCTGCAGCTGTTGCAAAAAATTGCTGCCGAAGAAAAGTTTGATTTTGGCCAGGGTATTTTGGAATTGGTCAGCCAATCCGCGCAAGGAGGCGCGCGCGACGCCTTGTCCTTGCTAGACAAGATTATGACGCTCGGGCCCGAGGCTTCGCTTGCGGATTGCCGCCAGCTTTTGGGCGTCACCGATGTTCAGACTTGCGAAGATTTGCTGGGGTTAATTGCCTCAGGCCAGGCGGCCGGCTTGCCGGATTTTTTTTCCGCAATTTCCGAAAAAGGAACGGATTTTTTAATTTTAAACAGGGATTTTTTGGAATTTTTGCGCAAGGTTTTAATTTATAAGGCAAGCGACGGGAAGATTGCGTCTTCCGAACCCGTTGCTAAACTGGCGGAAAAATTTTCCCTGTCTGAACTGATTTTTATTATCAGGTTATTTTTAAAATCATATAAAGACCTGCCTTCAAGTCCCGTAGCTGAAATTCCCATGCTTTTGGCAGGAATTGAGGCGGCATTAAAGAGGGGCCCGTCAGCTAATAAGTCAATAAGTGAATCAGCGGATGCGAATCCTGCAAATAAAGAACTGCCCTCGGCGTTTGTCATTGCGAGTGCATCCGACCTGTCCGCCGAAGTCCGCCTAAGGCGGACGAAGGAGGAAGCAATCTCATCACGTAAAGAGATTGCTTCGGATGCACTCCTCGCAATGACACAACATGAAACCCTTCAAGCGCAAGAGCCTGTACTGAGTCTTCAAGAGGTTGAAGTACTATGGCCTAAGGTCTTGGATAAAATAAAAAAAGTAAACGGCCCCCTTGCCAGCATGGCTAGGGCGGCGAGGCTGGAAGCGGTTGAGGGAAGTAAAATAATCTTGGGCGTAAAATTTTTATTTGACAAGCAAAATTTGGAAAATTTTAAGAATTCCAGCCTGATCTGTTCCGTGCTGGAAGAAGTCTGCGGCAAAAAAATAAGCATTGCAGGAAGGGTTACTAAAGAAGAGAAAGTGGGTTCTTTAGGCACGGCCGAAGTCCTAAGTGAAGCTTTAAAGGTTTTTGGCGGTGAATTGATAGAATAAAACGCCAAAGCATGGTATAATATAAAAAATAGCAAGCCAATGCTCGAAACAAAAGAACAAAAACAAATTTTCGCCGGCTCCATTGCTTTAATACTTATTTTAGTGGCAATTTCTTTTTGGCACCGCCCAGATTTAATTGTCCAAAATAATACTTTTACCAAGCAGGACAATAGCGATATTTTAAACTCCAAAGCTTATTTGGATTATTTTACCGCGGCCAATATAGACCAAAAAGCCAGCAAAGAGCTGTTCCAGACTATTATTACCAGGGAGGAAATAAAGAAAGAGGTGGAAAAGACCCTTCAGGTTGACCAAAAAATTCTTCCTCCGGCTATTGAAGATTCAAAAATTAAAGTATCGGCCAATAACTCTGATAAGGCGGTGACGGAGTATTTAACACGCAGCATTAGCGAAGTTTACACATTTAGCACCAGCACCGCATATTTGGCCCAGGACATTTTTAATAAAGATTTTAAATCCGCTGACCAGGTTAAATCCAAGTTAAAAGACGTTACAGCCCACCTCTACAGTTTGAGCGTGCCAAAAGACAGTGTGGTTATACATAAAGCATTGATTACGGCTTACGCCGCTTACGATAACCTGTTAAATGCGGCCAAAAAGTTTAATCCTGAAGACATAAATCAAAATGATGCTGTGTGGCCGGAAGTTTATAAAAACTACGCTATTACTAATGACATCGCTAAAATTTACGCAAATGAGCTTGCCAAGCTTGCCCAAAAACATAAAATAAGCTTCGTGCCCATTAAGTATTTTGCCGAAAATGGGCACGAAAAACCCGTTGGCAGCATATTTATTCCCCAAGCCCAGGCTTTTTTAGGCATTGGCGATGTAGTATTTAATACCACGATTGGGGACATTCCCAGTTTAGTTATGGATGGGGTAAAAGAAGGCATTCAAACTGCTTTTTTGAATTTTGAAACTTCCATGCTCAATAAGTTAATTACAAAAATTGAGCAAAATTACAAAATTGCCAACTTTTTATATTATACCGATGCCCTGGTCAGCGGGCAGTACGCCAACGACTACTTAAACAAGTATGTTAATGACCCCCTGGACAGGAACATTGTTAAGCAGTTTATACCTCAATTTAATTGCGGAAAGAACCCTGACCTAAAGAGCCTTTTTCAGGCAAAGGCAAACCAGTACTTAGGCTTTAATCCGGCTACTCTGGACCTAAACGACCCTAATTATTACCAGAAAATGGCCAGGGTTGGCGACGCTATGTCATCGCCGGGGGGCTGGCAGGTATATTACCAGGATTTGGCTTCCCAGACCCAAAGCAAGGCGCAAAAATCCGCGGAGCAGGAACTTACAAGTTCAGGCTTGAAAACGCCACGCAGTACAATCCAATCTTTAATAACCAGTTCAAACAGTAGCGTGGTGAGCGCGCAAAGAGCCAGCTTTACAGCCCTTTTACAATTAGGGGCAAGCAACTCCCGCAGCATTATTGTCAGTGTGGTAGCTAAACTTACGGAGACTTTGGTTAACCAGTTTGTATTCCAAGGGGCGACAAGTGATTCTGGTAATATTGGAGTTTTAAAAGAACAGTCGACCTGTGTGGCCACAGCAATTATTAATCCCGTCTTACCGGTGCCTACTTCTCAATATACTCCTCCTCCCGCGCCTCCTACCCTTGAAGAAGCCGCCTCACAGAACTGCTTGAATTTGGGCCTGCCGGCTGACTGCAGCCAGTCCAACCCCACTCAATCCCAAGATGCCAGTATGTGTGGTTGCCAGACAGATGTGCGCGGCGATACAATCCCCGGGTCATGCAATAACCAATTATCAACCCAGGTCAGCTGCCCATAAAATCAAACAAAATAATAGTTTCCAAAATCGGTGTTTTTTGGAAAAAACCCGGCTTTTATGTTATAATTTAAGGACTAACTTATTTAAATTATATGCTGGTTAAGGCCACAAAACAATAAAAAAGCATTACGTTTAATTTAAATTTTTATGCAGGAAGTTAACCAGGCAGATATGCCAAATCCCGCCCCGCCCAAGGTATCTTTGTCGGTTTTTGAGGGCAGGCTTTTAGCTATTATACTAGCTATAAGTTTTTCGTTTGGGGCTTTAGGGGGGGCTTTTGGCGCGCGCTATTTTTTGGTCCATCCGCAGGCGGCTTTAGGCAGTATTAAGCAGGAGGTTACCCTTACGGAAGACTCTGCCATTATAGATGTGGTAAAAAAAGCCAGTCCGGCCGTAGTTTCCATTGTCATTTCAAAAGATTTGAGTAAAATTCCGGGCTATGGGATTAGTCCTTTCAGCCAGGACCCCTTTTTTAATTTTTATTTCAGCGGACAGCAGGAACAGCAGCAGCCGGAACCAAATATACAGCAAGTCGGGGCGGGCAGTGGGTTTTTTGTTTCCGCCGACGGGCTTATTTTAACTAACAAGCACGTGGTGTCGGACAGCCAGGCCAGTTACACGGTCTTAACCCAGGACGGCAAGAAGTACGACGCTAAAATTTTAGCCCAGGATCCGGCAGGGGATTTTGCCATTGTTAAAGTAGATATTAAGGACGCGCCATTTTTGAAGCTTTCAGATTCCGGCCAAATCCAGATTGGCCAGAGAGTGGTTGCCATTGGAAACTCCCTGGGCCTCTACCAAAATACTGTAACTTCCGGAATTGTTTCCGGCATTGGCAGGAGCATTACCGCCGGCGGCGGAGGCTCCAGTGAAAATCTTTCCGGTGTTATCCAAACCGACGCGGCTATTAACCCCGGAAACAGCGGCGGCCCGCTGCTTAACGTTCTCGGCGAAGTAATCGGCATTAACACGGCCATTGACCAGCAGGGCCAGCTGGTAGGTTTTGCCATACCTTCCAATGAGGCGGCAAAAGGCCTGGCGAGTTTCCAAAAAAATGGCAAAATCACCAGGCCTTTTTTGGGAGTAAGGTACATAACTATAAACCAGGCGCTCGCGGCAGAAGAGAAGTTGCCCAGGGACTACGGAGCTCTGCTGGTCCGGGGGCAGAAGGCCACCGATTTTGCCGTGATACCCGGTTCTCCGGCAGACAAAGCCGGACTTGTTGAAAATGATATTATTTTAGAGGTCAAAGGCCAAAAAATTGACGAAACCCACATTTTGGCTGACCTTTTAAAGAATTTTAATTTGGGCGATTCTGTCAGTTTGAAAATTTACCATAAGGGAGAAGAAAAAATAGTTAATGTAACCTTAGGCGAGTCGAAGTAGGCGTTATGGATACACAGATGTCCCGCGGAGCGGGATCCGGCTTTGCCGGAAAAATCCTCGGGATTGATTACGGAGAGAAAAGGATTGGCTTATCAATTTCCGACGAAACTTTAACTTTTGCCAGGGAACTTGAAATCCTGTCCCCCAAAGAATTTTGGGACAGGATAAAGCCAATCATCGAAGAACATCAGGTAGTCCAAATCGTCCTAGGCTGGCCGCTAAATATGAGCGGACAAGCAACGGAAAAAACCAGGGAAGTTGAAAGTTTCCGTAATAAGCTTTTAAAGAAGTTATCCGCCAGAGGCGGATCCGCCTCTGGCAGAAAAGTGGAAAGTGAAACCGGCTTGCCGGTGGAAATTACGGATGAAAGGTTGTCATCCCAAATGGCCCAAACAATCATCGGCGGAAATAAAGATTTGGACAGCCTGGCCGCGCAAATTTTATTGCAAAATTATTTAAACAAGCAAAAATTTAAACCATGAAAAATAAAAATAAAAGTAAAAAAGGCTTTACGTTAATTGAGTTGCTCGTAGTCGTATCCATTATCTCGCTTTTATCCAGCGTGCTTTTGGTGGCTTTCAGTTCCGCGCGGTCCAAAGCCAGGGACGCGAGAAGGCGGTCGGATTTGGCCCAGATTGCCAAGGCTTTGGAATTATACTATGACCAGAATAATACATATAAGGTTAGCGGATACGGCTACCAGGGCGGGGGAGAGGGTTGGTTTGGCTGGGAACCCGGGATTAACTATCTAAAATCAGTTGCGAGGGGACTGATGGACGCGGGGTTTTTGTCCAACCCGACAGTTGATGACCCAGATTCATCCCGCTGGCCCGGGTATATCATTTATTTATGTAATAATTCGCAAAGCTATTCTATTTCCGCCACTCTGGAAAACCCCACAGCGGCTGATATTTCCCACGTCGCGACTGTATGCAACGGCAGCCTTAATCCACCCGGTAATCCTAATTCAATTGATGCCAAATACGGCAAAAATTTGGCCTTACCCTAAGGGAGAGAATTATGAATTATGGCTTTTCCCTAATTCATAATTCTTAAATCATAATTCCAACTTAATGAGCGAGTTCCGGCAAAATCCAATAACAAAGAACTGGGTGCTTATAGCGCCCACGCGCGGCAAGAGGCCTGACCAGTATAAGACTTATTCGGTTATGCACGGCATTCCGGAGGTGGATGAGAAATGCGTTTTTTGTCCGGGCAACGAACACTTAAATCCGGAAATTTTGCGCGCGCCCGAAGGGAAAAATTGGGATATAAGGATTATCCCCAACAAATTCGCGACGCTGGAGCATGTGCCGGAATACAGCCACAAGGAATTTTACGTTTCCCATTCCGGCAACGGCGACCACGAAGTTATAATTACCCGTGCCCATAACGAGCCGGTGGCTTTGCAGTCCATCGCCTTAGTCGAACTTACCTTACGAATTTTCATTAGCAGGATAAAAGACTTGAGCCAGCACCAAAAACTTGCCTATGTCCAAATTTTCCATAACCACGGGCGCGACGCCGGCGCGAGCATTGTCCACCCGCACTACCAATTAATTACAACGCCGATAGTTCCTCCCCACATCCACAGCGAAATTTTGGGCTGTTACCATTATTTCCAAAACAACAAAACCTGCATTTATTGTGACATCATTAAGGAAGAAATAAAAGTTAAAGACCGTTTGGTTTACGAAAGCGAACATTTTGTAGTGATTTCCGCTTACGCCAGCAGAAGTCCTTTTGAGACGTGGATATTACCTAAGAAGCATGGGGCAAGGTTTGAAGATATGAGCGAAGACGAAATACGCCATTTATCTTTCGTGCTTAAAGTAACACTTGGCCAGTTATACACCAAACTTTCCGACCCGCCGCTGAATTTTTACATCCACAACATGCCGCTTTCCGGCCGCGACGGCGCGGGCCGCCACAGCGCTCACGAAGAAGCGGCCTTCCACTGGCACCTGACAATTTTCCCGCGCATTACCATTTGGGCGGGCTTTGAGTTTGCTACAGGGATTCCCGTTAACCCTATACCACCGGAAGTTTCAACTAAATTCCTTAAAGGAGAATAGGGCTAATAGGTCCTCTAAGTCTTATCAGGCCTATAAATTATGAAAAAACTTATTATTGCCAATTGGAAGTTAAACCCCACCACTTTAAAAGACGCGCAGAAGTTGGCGGCTTCAATATCGGTTAAAGCTAAAAACAAAGTTGTGCTTTGCCCGCCGACCATTTATTTATCTAATATCCAATATCCTAATATCGGGGCCCAGGATTGTTTTTGGGCTGACAAAGGCCCTCACACCGGACAGACATCTCCGGCGCAATTAAAAGACCTGGGAGTTAAATATTGCATTGTCGGCCATAGCGAAAAAAGGGAAACAGGAGATACCGACGAAATGGTTAACGGCAAAGTGAAAGCCTGTCTGGCGCAAAAAATTACCCCCGTGTTGTGCGTTGGCTTTGGGACAACCGTGGAGCAGGACGATTTGGAAGTTACGGATGTCCTAAAAAAACAGCTCAATGTTAACCTTGCGGGCGTGGATGCATCACAAGTCGTGGTTGCTTATGAACCTGTCTGGGCAATTTCCAAAGGCAACCCTTACCTTACCCGCGCGGCCGATGCCGAGCATGCCGAAAAGATGGCTATTTTTATTAAGACAAGGTACAAAGCCGGCAAAGTTATTTATGGCGCGAGCGTAAACGTAAACAACGCCAAAGGGTTTTTATCGCAACCGAATATTGACGGAATTTTGCCGGGCGGGGTGAGTTTAATTGCTAAAGATTTTAACCAGATTATTAATATGTAGTTAGCATATAGCATTTAGTAGTTAGGAACCTAAATGCTCTCTACTATCTACTCACTACTAAACAATGATATACATTGCCAGCGACCACGGAGGGTTTGAGTTAAAAAATAGATTAGCCCAGCATTTAAAAGAAACCGGACAGGAAGTTGAGGATTGCGGCGCGCATAAACTGGATTTGGAAGACGACTATCCTGATTTTGTCTATCCGTGCGGCGTGAAAGTCGGGCAAAACCCCGGGAGCATGGGCATTGTAATAGGCAGGAGCGGACAGGGGGAAGTGATTGTGGCCAATAAAGCAAAAGGCGTCCGGGCTGTTTTGTATTATGGCGGCGACGAAAATATTGTCAAACTTGCCCGCAAGAAAAATAACGCCAATGTGCTTTCTTTAAGCGGCGACGGCCTTACCTCTGAGCAAGCGGAACGGGCCGTGGATTTGTTTATAGAAACGGGGTTTGACGGCGGAAGGCACCAGAGGAGAATTGAAAAAATTAGCGCGCTAGAAAAGTAATTAAACTAATCTCCCATACCCCAGTGTATGGGAGATTCTAAAAACAAGATGGCCCAAATTGTTCCCGCGATTTTAGAACATACTAAAGAAGCTTTTTTACAAAAGCTCTCTTTAGTTAGTAAGATTCCGGGAGTGGAACGCATCCAAGTTGATTTTGGGGATGGGGAATTTGTCGCCGCTAAATTGTTATCCGTAGATGAAATGTCGAATCTCAACCCGGCTATTCACTGGGAAGCGCATTTAATGGTTAAGGCGCCAAAGGATTTTTTGGATTACCAAATTTGCGGGTTTAAAACTTTAATTGTCCACTACGAAGCTTATGCATCGGCAGTTGATGTTAAACAAACTTTGGCAGAAATAAAAAAAATGGGTTTTAAAGCGGGAATTGCAATAAATCCGGAAACGCCCGTCAAAGTTTTGGTTACTATGGAAGCCGACCAGTATCTCATAATGGGCGTAGTGCCTGGCAAGCAGGGCCAGAGCTTTATCCAAGGCACGACTGATCGCATCGCCGAATTGAGGAAGCTTAAGCCCAATGCTATAATAGAGGTAGATGGCGGTATAAAAATGGACAATGTTAAACAGGTTGCCGACGCGGGCGCGGACCTGATTATCGCCGGTAGCGCGATTGTGGGCCAGGAAAATCCTGCTGAGGCTTTTGAAAAACTAAAACAAATGGCCAACCAATGAAAATTATTTGGGTCTTTAAAATAGCTTTGGCGGCGGCTTTTATATTTTTTGGCCTCCAAAAGTTTACCAATAGCCCGCAATGGATAAACTTGTTCGCCGTGGTCGGGCTAGGCCAGTGGTTTAGGTATTTCACCGGCGGCCTAGAAGTTGTTTGCGCGGTTTTTTTGCTGATTCCTAGATTCTCATCTTTTGCCGCGGTATTGCTTGTTTGCACAATGATCGGGGCAATTTTTACCAATCTGGTAACCTTGCATCAATCGCTTCTTAAATCGGCTTTTTCTATTGCTTGCTTTACTTTATTGTTAATCATAATTTTTTACCAAAGAGCGGACTTGTTCACCTATGCAAAAGCTTTCCGTAAATGAACTAAAATACAAAGCCAACGATATCCGCCAGGATATTATTCAAATGCTATTGGCCGCGGGCAGCGGGCATAGCGCCGGGCCGTTGGATATGGCGGATGTCTTTGCGAGTTTGTATTTTAATATAATGGAGCATGAACCAAGCAACCCAAAGTGGCAAGGGCGGGATAGATTAGTTTTATCGTGCGGACACATCAACCCGGTTCTATACGCGACCTTGGCTGAAGCCGGATATTTTCCAAAAGAAGAATTGCTGACTTTAAGAAAATTAGGGACTAGATTGCATGGCCACCCCCACAACTTGGCTTTGCCCGGAATTGAAACATCGTCCGGCCCCTTGGCCCAGGGGTCGTCGCAAGCAGTTGGCATGGCGCTGGCCTTAAAAATGGACCGGTTAAAAAATCAGGTTTATCTCATAGTGTCAGACGGCGAACAGCAGGAAGGCCAGACTTGGGAGGCAGTCATGTTTGCCGGAAAAAATAAACTCCATAACATTACCGCAATAATGGACAGGAATAACATCCAGATAGACGGCTACACCGAGGACGTAATGCCGCTGGAAAATTTGCGGGCTAAGTATGAGGCGTTTAACTGGCATGTGCTGGAAATTGACGGGCATAACATCCAACAAATTCTGGACGCCTGCAACGAAGCTAAAGCGATTTACGAAAAACCTACCATCATCATCGCGCACACAATAGCCGGCAAGGGCGTGGATTTTATGGAAGGCGATTACAAATGGCACGGCTCGCCGCCGAATAAGGAGCAGGCGAAAATCGCCCTTGATGAACTAAGGACGTTAAGGGGGCAAATTGAAAGCGAGCATCAATAACGGAAAAACAATTAACTATTAACAATTGACAATTAACTTAAACCCAAAAATCGGGCAAAAAGACATAGAACAGGAAGCTACGCGCAAAGGCTACGGGCAGGGGGTTTTGGATTTGGGCGCGGCTAATGAAAACGTGGTGGTGCTGACCGCGGATTTGGCTGAGTCAACTATGGTTTTGGATTTTGGGAAAAAATATCCCGAGCGCTTTGTGGAGTGCGGCGTGGCCGAGCAGAACATGATGGGCATTGCGGCGGGAATGGCATTAAAGGGCAAAGTTCCTTTTGTGTCATCGTACGCCACTTTTTCCCCGGGCCGCTCGTGGGACCAGCTGAGGGTATCTGTTTGTTATAGCCAGGCCAATGTTAAAGTGGCCGGAGCGCACACGGGAATATCCGTAGGTCCCGACGGAGCTACGCACCAGGCTTTGGAAGACGTGGCTATTACGCGGGTGCTCCCGAATTTAATTGTAGAAGTGCCGTGCGACGCAATTGAGGCGCGCAAAACTGTTGTGGCTTTGGGTAAAATGCATGGGCCGGCTTATTTCCGCATTGGCCGCAGTAAAACTCCTGTTATAACAACAGAACAAACGCCTTTTGCCGTTGGCAAGGCCGAAATTTTCAAAGAAGGTAAAGATGTTGCTATAATAGGAAGTGGGCCGGTGTTGTATAATGGGCTTTTGGCGGCCCAAGAACTTGAAAAAGAGGGGATTTCGGTTATGGTTATTAATAACCATACAATAAAGCCCATTGATGCCGAAACAATCATCAGCGCGGCTAAAATTTGTGGGGCGGTAGTAACATTAGAGGAACACCAAACCATGGCCGGTTGTGGCAGCGCGGTATGCGAAGTCTTAGCGCAGAATTGTCCGGTGCCCGTTGAAATGGTCGGCATGCCTAACAGTTTTGGCGAAAGCGGCCAGCCGGAAGAATTAGTAGAAAAATTCGGTATGGGAAAATCCGCCGTGGCCTTAGCAGTAAAAAAAGTTTTAAAAAGGAAAAACCATTAATATAAATAAATTAATAACTCAAAATGTTTGACATTATTTCCATAGGAGATCCCACAATAGACACGTTTTTATTTATTCATGATATTGAAATAAAAATTATCAACGGGCAAAAAAAGGCTATAATCAACTGGGGCGACAAATTGCCGGTAGATGAGTTTCATCGCACCGTGGCCGGCAACGCGGCCAACAACGCCGTGGGTTCTTCGCGTTTAGGGCTTAAGGCCGCGTTGTATTGCGTGGTGGCCCATGACATGGGCGGCAGGGAAATTGTGCACAAGATGGAAAAGGAAGGCGTATCTTCCATCTACATTTCCAAGAACGACAAGCACCCGACCAATGCTTCAAGCGTTATTGGCTATAAAGGCGAGCGGACAATTTTGGTTTACCACGAGCACAGGAAATATAAATTACCGAAGTTCGCCCCATCAAAGTGGGTGTATTTAACCAGCATGGGCCAGGGTTTTGAAACTATTTATAAAGATTTGGCAAAATATGTGGACAAAAATAAAGCCAAGCTTGGCTTTAATCCCGGCACTTTCCAGTTGCGCAAAGGCGTAAAGGTTAATATGCCGATTTTAAAGCGCACGGAACTGCTGTCGCTCAATGTGGAAGAAGCGCAGAGCTGGGTGGGGAAATGCGGGCGCGACCCGGAAGAGTTATGTAAAAAATTAATTAAGCTTGGGCCTAAATCAGTCGTGCTGACAGACGGACGCAAAGGCGCTTATAGTTTTTCATCTGAAGGCTTTTATTATCTTCCTGAATTTCCCGGGCCGAGGATTTCGGCCACGGGCGCGGGCGACGCGTTTACCACCGGCTATATTGCCGCTTTGTTTTACGGCCAGCCGCATAGCGAGGCGCTTAGGTGGGGGCCAATGAACGCCGGCTCTGTAGTATTACAAGTCGGGCCGCAAACCGGGCTTTTGACTAAACGTGAAATGGACGCGCAGTTAAAAAAGATGAAAAATTTTAAACCTATAGCCATCACCAGCGAGAAAATTAAAAAGCAGGTAATGGGGATTGTGGCGCGTAAAAACGATTAACAATTTACAATTAACGATTAATTCTTAGTGTCATTCCGAGCCTGAATGCATCTGAGGGCGAGGAGTCCCTTAACGCTGATAAATTATCAAGTTTAAGGGATCCCTCAGTCGGATGCACTCCTTCGGGATGACACACAAAATTCTATGGCAAAAAAAGTAAAAATCGGCATTAACGGCTTTGGGCGCATTGGCAGGCAGGCGTTTAAGATTGCTTTGGACAATCCGCAAGCCGAAGTTGTTGCCATTAATGACCTGGGCGCGCCTTCGGTTTTGGCGCATCTTTTAAAATACGACAGCAATTACGGCAGGTATGGCAGAAAAGTTGAGGCTGACGAAAAAAATGTAATAGTAGACGGGCAAAAATATCCGGTATTCGCGGAAAAAGACCCGGCCGCATTGCCTTGGGGAAAATTGGCTGTGGATGTAGTAATTGAATCTACAGGAAGATTTACTGACTCCGTTTCAGCCTCCGCGCACATTAAAGCCGGCGCCCGCCATGTTGTTATATCAGCCCCGGCAAAAGACGAAGGCGTTACGCCTACAATTGTGCTTGGCGTAAATGGCGAAGACTACAACGGCCAGCCAATTATAAGCAACGCTTCCTGCACGACTAACTGCATTACTCCGGTTTTGGACGTGCTGAACAATAAATTTGGGATTGAAAAAGCTTTTATGTCCACCATCCACAGCTACACGGCGGAACAGAACCTTGTTGACGGCACCCCGCCCGGCGGCAAAGCAAACGATTTGCGTCGCGCCCGCGCCGCGGCCGTAAATATTATTCCCACCACCACCGGCGCGGCCATTTCCGCCACCCAAGCCATCCCATCCCTCAAGGGAAAATTTGACGGCGTAGCTTTCCGCGTGCCAACCCCTGTGGGTTCTTTATCGGATTTTACTTTATTGCTAAAGAAGAACGTTACCAAGGAAGAAGTTAACCAAGCTTTCACCGCTGCATCCAAAGAAAAAAAATACAAAGGCATTTTGGAAGTATCCAATGAGCAATTGGTGTTGGCCGATATAGTAGGTAATCCGGCATCAGCGATTGTCGATTTAGGCTTGACCCAGGTTGTAGACGGAAATTTTGTCAAAGTCGTGGCCTGGTATGACAATGAGTTTGGGTATAGTAATAGATTGGTGGAGGAAGTGATAATGGTGGGGCAAAAATGATTAATTTTTAAAATTTTCAAGAATAGAAAGGACCTAAGTAATGAAGCCGACTTTGAGTTTTGGATTTCTTTCATTAATTTCGGGATTAATACTAATAGTATGGCCATTTTTAATCTCCCCATTGGTAGCTTTAATTCTAAATATTCCCCCCAGCAAAAGTGTGTCAGTTAGTCAGCTTATAGGCCCTATAGCATGCATGATTATAGCAGGAGTATCGGCAATTATAAGTTTTATGTTTGAACGTCAGAATAGAGGCGCATTCATCTTTGCGATTATTGGCCTGCTTCTTGCGTTTTCTCCTTTCATAATTCTAGTGTTGATGGTCGTATGACAATAAAATATTTAAGAACATCATCCATAAAAAACAAAACCGTCCTTTTGCGGCCGGATTTGAATTGCCCGGTGGAAGACGGGAAAGTTATGGATGATTTTAGGATAGAAGAAAGCCTGGCGACTATTGAACTTCTTTTGCAAAATAAAAACAAGCTAATTATTTGCGGGCATTTGGGCAGGCCAAAAGGGCAGTGGAAGCAGGAATTCAGTTTTAAGCCGGTGGCAAAAAAACTGGCTGAAAAATTGCATTTGGATTTTGTGGCAACGGACCATAAAATCCCGGACTCTAAATACCCGCACCTGGTTTTTTATACGGGTGACTTAAGGGAAAGTTTACACCGCACGCAAGTCCAAAGCATTCCGGAAAAACATGTTGTCTTTTTGGAAAATATGCGTTTTTATAAAGAGGAAGAAGACAGCGACGACGCTTTTGCAAAAAAACTGGCGGGGTTGGCTGAGGTCTATGTTAACGACGCTTTTGGCGTAGACCACCACGCCGCGGTATCGGTGACGGGCGTGGCCAAATATTTGCCCAGCTATTGCGGATTGCTTTTGGAAAAAGAAATAAAATGTCTGGACGAGGTTTTAAAAACCACTAAGCACCCTTTTGTGGTAATGACCGGCGGCATTAAATTGTCGGAAAAAATTGGCGCGCTGGAAAATTTGGGCAAGAAGGCGGACAAAATTTTAGTAGGCGGCGGCGTGGCCAACCTTATTTTTAAATCCAAGGGCATGGAAGTCGGGCTGTCTAAAATTGAGGAAGGCGAAATGAGAACGGCTTTCCAAATAACCAAGAATTTTAAGGACAAGCTGGTTCTCCCTGTTGATGTCGTTGTGGCCAACCCAAAAATGGAAAAAGACAGCATACGCGTATGCTCCCCGCACGAAGTCGGTAAAAAAGAAATTATTTTGGATGCCGGGCCAAAGACTATTTTGCTTTTTGCCAAAGAGCTCAAGCTGGCCAAAAGTATAGTTTGGAGCGGGCCTTTGGGCTTGTTTGAAAAAAAACCTTTTGACACGGCCACCACGGCCCTCTGCCGGCTTATTGGCGGCCGCGGCAAAGGCTTTGCTTATGTTGTCGCCGGCGGCGGCGACACGGTGGACGCAATAAGGAAAGCCCACCAGTTCAAACACATTGACCACGTCTCCACCGGCGGCGGCGCCATGCTGGAATACCTGGCCGGCAAAAAACTTCCGGGTATTGAAGCATTAAAAAAATAAAAAATAAAGCAAATACAATCATACTACTGTGTATGATTGTATTTGTCCGATAATGTAATATAGGATATGGGTAAGTTTTCCGCTAGTAGAAAATTATCTAAGCAAGAGCAACAAGAGTTATTTATCGACTTTGCAAGGGCGCTGGCCAGCGTGCGCAACTCATTAGAGGCTGCAAATTTTGTTAAAGATTTGCTTTCCGAGCAGGAATCCCTGATGCTTTCCCGCAGGTTACAGATTGCCCGGCTTTTGGACAAGGGGTTTACTTACCAAGAAATTCATAAAGTTATGAAGGTAAGTAATACCACAATTACAAAAGTCCAGACATGGCTTAATTTGTATGGGGAAGGCTATAGGCTTGTGCTGAAAAGAACAGAAGCGCAGCCTAAACAAAAAGACGAAAGTCCGTTATCGTGGGGAAAACTAAAGAAACAGTATCCAATGTATTACTGGCCTGAACTGGTGCTTAAAGAAATTGTGAGTTCTGCGAACAAAAGAGAAAAAGGAAGGCTGGTTAAGGTGATAGAAGGTTTAAAGGAAAAAACCCATCTTTCAAAAGATTTAATGAAAATTTTGTCAAATGACAAACGCAATCATACACAGTAGTATGATAGTGTTTGTCCTAAATTAAATTTTGCTGGCAAAAATTGCCGGGGTTGAGGAGTTCAAATGGCTATGACAGATATTGAATCCCATAAAGCTGACTTAAGGATCGTGCAGGAGCAAGTACGGTCTTTTTTTGCAGTCAGGACAGAAATCAAAATTTATCATGGCTCCAGCAATTCAACCCGCGCGTTTAAATTTGAAAAAAGTAAGTTCGTGGATATTAGCAAGCTTAATCGGGTTATTGAAATAAACACACAAGGACAATTTGTCTTGGTTGAACCTAATGTCCCCATGGACTTGCTAGTTGAACAAACTTTGAAATATGGGCTTATACCGCCGGTTGTACCGGAATTTCCCGGAATAACGGTTGGGGGAGGTATACAGGGAGGCGCTGAGGAAAGCGCGTCTTTTAAGTACGGATTATTGCATGATTGTTGTTTGGAATACGAAGTTATTTTAGGCAACGGCGAATTAATTTCCGCGTCGCGAGAAAAAAATCCCGACCTTTTTTGGGGTATTGCCGGTTCTTACGGTTCTTTGGGGGTAATAACTTTAGTTAAACTTAAATTAATTCCGGCTAAAGATTTTGTCCATCTTACTTACCATACTGTAAAAAGTTTTCAGGAAGCAGTCAGTCTTATAAAACAAAAATCTTCGGAGCCTGTAAATTTTATTGACGGAATAATGTTTTCTAAATATTTTGGCGTGGTAATGATAGGAAGTTTTTCGGATTCCCAAAAACTTCCTGTTTCAACTTTTAGCAAACCAAACGACGAATGGTTTTATTTACACGCAAAGAAACTTTCTAAAAATAATTTTAAGTACGAAGAATTAGTGCCTATTAGAGATTATATTTTCCGTTATAACCGCGGCGCTTTTTGGATGGGTCGGTATGGTTTTAGTATTTTTAAGATACCATTTATTAAGTTTACCAGGCTTATTTTGAATGGCTTGTTTAATACCAGAGTTTTGTACCGACTGTTGCGTGAAACTAACCTTTCCCAACTGTACTTTATTCAAGACTTTAATCTGCCATCAGAAAAAGTTTTGGATTTTTTTGATTTTGCCGAAAAGCAATTGGAGATTTACCCCGTCTGGATTTGTCCTTTAAAACCCGGGTTGGAGGACAAGCTATCAGCTAATTATATTAAGACAGACTTGGTTTTTAACATTGGACTTTGGGGGGAAGTCCAAAAAGATTTTAAAAGTTTTGTTAAACTTAATAGGCTTCTTGAGGTAAAGTCTTCAGAGTTAAAGGGGAGGAAAATGTTATACGCGCATTCATATTACCCGCCAGAAGAGTTTTGGAAGGTCTACGATTTAGAGTGGTATAATTCTTTAAGAAAGAAGTATTCTGCCACCGTCACATTCCCCGATATCTATGAAAAAACTTTGGTATCTGAAAAATACAAAACATCAATATTGAAGGGGGTATTGAAAGTTATAAAATTATACTTCTAATATGGTATAATAAATCCATACAAACAAAAAAATATGAAGATAAAGACAGTTATAGCTCGGGAGATATTGGCCAGCGGAGGCGAACCTTCTGTGGAGGTTAAGGTAATTTTGGAGTCCGGCGTGAGCGGTATTGCATCGGTGTCCTATGGCGCTTCGGCCGGCAGTAAAGAAGCTTTTGTTTTATTTGATGGCGACCCCTCGGCCGGGCTCGGGGCCTCTGGTAAAAAGCGCTACAACGGCAAGGGCATGCTTAAGGCTGTAGCGAATGTGAATGAAAAAATTGCCAAGATAATCATCGGCCAGAACGCGGAGGATCAGCGTGGTATTGATCAAGCCATGATAAAGCTAGACGGCACCCCAAACAGGGCAAATTTGGGCGCTAACGCGATTTTGGGGGTATCTATGGCCGCGGCCAGGGCGCAGGCGGCGGCGGACGGTTTGGAGCTGTATGAAAGCCTAAGGAAGGCGTACGGCATAACAGACACAGTTTATAAAATGCCTAAACCCATGGTCGTATTAATTGAAGGCGGCAAGCACGCGGACAATTCTACGGATTTACAGGAATATATGGTGGCGGTTACCAAAGACCAGCCGGCGGCTTTAAATGTCCAAATGATGGAAGAGATATATCAGGCCGTAAAAAAGATTTTAAAAGCAAATAAATTTTCCACTAACGTAGGCAACGAGGGGGCGTTCGCGCCTGCGGGCATTAGCAGCAACGAACTGCCTATCCAATACATTACCCAAGCTATAAGCAACGCGGGATATAAGCCGGGGGAGGACGCGGGGGTTTCCTTGGACGCGGCTGCCAGTGAATTTTATGAAAATAGCATGTACAAACTTTCGGTAGAAAACAAAAGCCTGACTTCCGAAGAGTTAATTAAAATGTATTTGGGCTGGCAGGAAAAATACCCACTGGTAACTTGGGAAGACATGCTTTCGGAATTTGACTGGGGCAATTGGGGCGAGCTAACCAGGCAGTCAAAAATTCCTGTAGTGGCCGACGACCTCACGGTTACTAACGTAGAACTTTTACAGCAGGCCATAAAGCAAAAAGTCGCCAGCGCGATTTTAATTAAGCTTAACCAGGCCGGCACGGTAACCGAAACAGTAGACTGCTGCCTGTTGGCAAAACAGCACGGCTTTTTTACCATCCCTTCGCACAGGGGCGGCGGCGAAACCAACGACACCTTTTTGGTAGACTTAGCCGTGGCAGTCGGCAGTGAGTGGATTAAAGTAGGTCCCACCAGGGGGGAAAGGGTGTGCAAGTATAATAGGCTGATGGAAATAGAAGATCTGCTAAATTGACCTAATTATACTAATTGTTCTAATTGACCTAAACAATATCCAATTTTCAAATTTCTAAATTTTGACATTCGCCATTGGCGCTTATTTAGAATAATTAGGGCAATTAGAACAATTAGAAATTTACAGATTCAAAGTCAGAAAATTGTCGAAAACAAAATGATTCATAAAATATACAAAAAAGTAGTTCTAGTCATCCTCGACGGTTTTGGCATTGCTCCGGCCGGACGCGGCAACGCTATTTCCCAGGCCAATACGCCGACTTTAAATTACTTGGTTTCCAACTTCCCCTGGCTTAGCCTGCAGGCCAGCGGCCCTTTGGTGGGTTTGCCTTGGGGGGAGATGGGCAACAGCGAAGTCGGGCATTTGAATATGGGCGCGGGAAGGATTGTAGGCCAAGATTTGCCCAGGATTACCAATGCCGTGCAAAACGGGGAGTTTTTTAAGAATCCGGTTTTCCTGGAAGCCTTGCAACATGTAAAAAAGAATAACTCCTCTTTGCATCTGCTTGGCCTGCTTAGCCCCGGCGGAGTCCATAGCCTGGATGAGCACATATACGCCCTGCTGGGCATGGCGGCCGAAGCCGGTATTAGCAGGGTGTTTGTCCATATGTTCACGGACGGGCGCGACACGGACCCCAAAATTGCCCTTGATTCTTTAGCCAAACTGAATGAAAGGATAGAACGCATAAAGGCCGGCCGGGTCGCCAGCATTGCCGGCAGGTTTTACGCCATGGACAGGGGAGGGCATTGGGCGCAAACTATGCTGACGTACTCTGCTTTGGTGGACGGCAAAGGCGAAACCGCAAGGACTGCGCAAGAAGCCGTAAATAACAGCTACCGCGCCCAGATTTTTGATGAAATGATAAAGCCGGTTGTCATTGTGGATGAAAGCGGCGAGCCGGTTGCCAAAATTTCCGACAACGACGCGGTGGTTTTTGCCAACTTCCGCAGCGACCGCGCTCTCCAGCTTGCCCAGGCATTTGTAAAACAGGATGCCATGCCTAAGGAATTTCAGCGCCAACCTTTAAAAAATTTATACTTCGCTACAATGACCGAATACGCGCCTGAACTGCCGGCGCACGTGGCTTTTCCTTATATGGATTTAAAAAATAATTTGGCGGAAATACTGTCGGCGAAAGGCTTACAGCAGTTCCATATTGCCGAGAGCGAAAAGTACGCCCATGTTACGGCCTTTTTTAATTGCGGCAGGACGGAAAAATTTCCCGGTGAAGAAAGGGAAATTATTACCAGCCCCTCCAATAACGCCAGCAATTATGTTGACCACCCGGAAATGTCCGCCGGGATATTGACCGAAACATTGGTCCAAAAAATTTCCACAAGCCCGGCCAACTTTTTCCTGGCCAACTTTGCCAATTGCGACATGGTAGGGCATACCGGCAGCCTGCAGGCCGGCATACTGGCCGTGGAGTCCGTGGATAGGTGCCTAAAGAAGATTTTAGACCCCTGCCTGGCCCAGGACGCCGCGCTCATAATTACCGCGGACCATGGCAACATAGAGCAAATGATAAATTCCAAAACCGGCGACATAGACAAAGACCATACCACCAATCCGGTGCCGTTTTTGCTGGTAGCCAATGAGTTTAAGGCGGCAAAGCCTTTTGACCATCCTTATGTATTTTTGGCTTCGCGCGTGCCTGCCGGCATTATTTCAGACATAGCGCCCACTATCCTCGCGCTTTTCGGCCTGCCCAAACCGGAAGAAATGACCGGCGTGGATTTGCTGGAGGAAATAGACGAGGTGCCAAAAAATTATAATAACAGCAAATAATTTTCAAATCCTGCCAAGTTTTTAGGGTTTTGCTATAATTGCAGTGGCATTGATAATAATTTAGAAACTAAAATGAAATCAAAAATAGCTTTATTTATAGCCATCTTAATTATTTTCACAGGCCAATCCGCCGAGGCTTTAAATCCCCAGGGAAAGGTGCTGGGCGCGAACACTATAGTCCGGGTAGGAAGCGCAAGCAACGGCTGTATTTATTCTACTAGCGCTTGTAGTGTTAACTATGCCCCTACGGCCGGCAATTTGCTGGTTGTACAGGTCATGGACCGGAATGATTCTAGCCAGCCTATTAGCGGCCTTACCGACAACGCTGCCGGCGGGAGTTCGCTCTACAGCCAGGCTTTTAGCAGTACCAATTTTGGCACACACTATACTTTAGCTTTCTATTATGTGTGTTCGGTAAAAAGCGGGGTAACCGGCATTACCGCCACTTTCCCTGCAGCGGGGGATTCGGCAATAATTGTCGCGGAATATTCAGGGGTTGCTTCTGCTTCCTGCTTGGACCAAGTTTCCGGCCAAGCTGTTGGCGGCGGGTCTAGCCAAACATCCAATTCAATTATTACTGCCTCGGCCGACGAACTGCTTGTGGGCCCGATGTTCCAAAATAGCAACGGCAACGCGTTTAGCGGTGCCGCTAGTTTTACTATGGTTGCAAACCAAATTTTGCCCAATGGGGAAAATGAAGGGTTGGTAGATAGAGTGGTAAGCTCAGCCGGTAGTTACGCGGCTTCCTCTACTACATCAGGCGCGGTGGGCTGGGGCGCTTATATTACAAGTTTTATAGCGGGCACAAGCGGCACATCTCCTTCTCCCTCGCCGGCACCGACCCCTCCACCCCCAACACCAACACCACCGCCTCCGGTTCCTGTTCCTCCGCCCACCCCGCCCACCCCAGCACCTCCATCCTATTCGCCGCCGCCTTCTTTTGTTTCCGGACAAAATACAGGATATAACCCCAACAACACCGGAACCGGTTACGGTTGCCAGCCGGGAGGGGCTTGTTATTACATAGATTACGCAGGTGGGTCAGATAGTAATAACGGACTTTCTAAGAACAGTCCGTGGAAAACTGCTCCGGGCATGGCTTGCGCCACCGGCAATGCCGCCGCGCATACTCTGGCCAAGACCGATGAAATTATTTTAAAAGGCGGAGTTACTTGGCCGTTCGCCTGTTACCCATGGACAATTGGTAACCCAGGCAGCGGTTCGCCTCCCAATAGTTACACCTATCCGGGCACTTACATAGGCTATGACCCTACATGGAATACGGGTAAAGTTAATTCTATACGGGTGACCGATCCGGGAGTTAGCTGTGCATCCCTTTCCGTTAACATAAGCGGCGGAGGCGGCAGCGGTGCCGTAGGCGCGGCACAAATCGAAACAGATCCCGCCGCAGTAGGCGACCTGGGATATGTGACAATAACTAATGCCGGATCAGGCTACACTTCAAGTCCTACAGTCAGTTTCAGCGGATCGTGCGCTAAGTATCCAACCGCGTATGCCGACATTACCAGTCCGATTTTAGATGCGTCGGCCGGTGTTATGGGCACAGCCACTACAATGCCGCTAATGATGGCAGTATATTCCAGTTACGTGACTGTTGACCATTTGGAGATTGCGCATTTCCATTTTTACGCGGGTAGTAATTATGTATGCGGTTCCCAGCCGGCAATGATAGGCGCATATTACGGAGACTATGATGTCTTTCAGAATCTGTATGTTCACGACTTCGTAATGGATGGTCCCGCGAACTCAAACCTTACTAATTGCCGCAACGCGGCGGGCACCACTGCTTTGCAGGCCGGCGGTAATATAAGCATTACATATCACGTTACAGTTAATAACAGCGTTTTTAACAACTACGAAAGTGAAGCGCACGGTTGTGCTCCGGGCAACGGGTCGCTCGGGAATTGTGTCCAGGCGACCGCCCTGTTTGGGCCGACAACTAACACCAACAATATTGTCAACCATTGGCGCGGCGGCATTTACACCCTTGGCGCGCGCAATGATTTTATTGTTGCCGGCAATAAAATGTGGGCTATTCTCCACGATGGCAATACCCAGCATACAGACGCTTTCTACCTTAACTCCGGCGGCGTTACATACAATAATATCCTGCGGGACATTGAAGCTGGGACAGCCGCGTTTTATATAGAAACTAGCGATGGCTCAAGCCCTACTGCTTTTGGTATGCAACATTGGGTATTTAATAACGTGGCCTGGGGGATAGGCAACAGCACGCCGCCTATAGGGTGGACATCGGAATTCGTCGGTAACTCCGCCAGTTCAATATCACCCGCTACTGATTTACGAGCGTACAATAATACTTTTTATTCTCGATACGGAAATCGTGATTGCATGAACGCAGGCCAGTGGTTTGGAAATAGCCCAGCCTTAAGCAACAGTTATAACTTTACATTGAAAAATAACTATTGCATTTCAGACCAATCAGTGGGGCACTGGTTTGGCGGCAACCCGGGCACTGCCAATTACGGAATTTGGAATGGCTTGACGGGGCCGAATACGCCTGCCACTTGGGCAGTTATTGATTCTACCGCAGTTGTGCAGACCCCTCTAGTTGCCACCGGCCAAGGCTACACAAAAAGCAATAACTTTGCCCCAACATCTAATTCCAATTCCACAGTTACGTTTGCGGGCAGTTCAGGATCCGCTAACCTAACAAGCTTGTGTTCCGGCAATATTCAAGGCGTTTCACTGGCCGCGCTTTGCTATGATATCAACGGCGGCGCGCGTCCAACTTCTGGAGGATGGCAAGCCGGTGCCTACCAGTTTGGCAGCGCCCCCACACCGGCCCCTACTCCCGCGCTTGTTCCTAGCCCAACTCCTGTTCCTCCACCGCCTCCACCGCCTACTCCTCAACCAACCCCAACCCCCACACCTCCCACTCCCACACCAACACCCAACCCTACTCCCTCTCCCCAAGCTCTCACAACTAACCTCAAACTAATCAACAGCAGCGGCACCTACTACCTCATCATAGAAGGAGTAAGGCACGGTATTACCAACCCAGGCCTGTTAACCTCCTATGGTTTTACTTTTAGTATGGGCAAAACAGCCACAGCAGGGGATTTAGCCCTTCCAGAAGGGCAGTTACTCCTGCCCTCTGATGGAATACTGGCTAAAACAGCTGATGATCCTACTGTCTGGCTAGTATCAGCAGGCCTGAAAAGAGGCTTTACTTCTGCTACTGTCTTCGCCTCTTTAGGTTTTAAGTTCAGCCAGGTATTAGTCATAACTTCCCCAGAGCTTAATAAATTAGCTAAGGGAACTAACCTTAATGATCCTAATGAAAGACACCCGGAAGGGGTGGACATTAATGAAGACGGCATTGTCTACTGGATTAACAACAACCAAAAACATGCTTACCCATCGCTCTCTGCCTACAACTCCTGGAGGGTGCCTAATGATTTCTCTAGGGTTTTACCTGCTAACTCTGCTGACAGGCAATTACCTGTTGGGGGGTTGGTGGCGGTGAGGGTTTTGCAATGATGATATGAAAAATAAAAATTACTTAAGCAACAGCCCTGCCAAAAGCGGGGCTGTTTTTCTAGTTGCCTATCTGATAAAATGCTTACATGCCAAAAATTTGGAAATTAAAACCGCAAATTCCCCAAAATGTTGCGGGAGATTTATCTGAATTACCCCCTTTAATGAGGCAACTTTTACATAATCGCGGAATAGATGATAAAATAGTGGCCGGTAATTTTTTAAATCCTAAGTATGAAAATTTACACAGTCCGTTTTTATTTAAGGACATGCAAAAGGCCGTGGACAGGATTTGGCAAGCCATCATCGCCCAGGAAAAAATTTGCATATACGGCGACTATGATGCCGACGCGGTAACGGCTAACGCGGTGCTCCAGCAGGCTTTCCGCTACCTCGGCGCAAAAGTTGACAGTTACATCCCTGACCGTTTTGCCGAAGGCTACGGCGTGAATTTAGATGCTTTGGAGAAAATAAAAAATGACGGCGCTACGGTCATCATTACTGTTGATTGCGGGACTAATTCAGCGGATGCCGCGGATTTTTGCGCGCGAAATAATATAGATTTTATTATTACCGACCACCATGAAATTATCGGCGAGCCGCCCAAGGCCTTTGCTTTAATTAACCCAAAAAATCCAAACGACGGTTATCCTTATTCGGAAATTACGGGAGTGGGGGTGGCGTTTAAATTGGCGTGTGGGATATTATCGCAAGTTGATAAAGTCCTATCGCGCTTGGAACCCTCACCCCCGGCCTCTCTCCCATCCTCCTTCGTCCGCCTCAGGCGGACTTCGGCGGACAGGCAGGGAGAGGGGGGCAGATATGTTGCCGGTTGGGAAAAGTGGCTGCTGGATTTAGTTGCCATTGGCACAGTAGCGGATTGCCATTCTTTAATCGGAGAGAATCGCATACTTGTAAAATACGGCCTTAAGGTTTTGCAAAAAACGCGGTGGACTGGACTGGGCGCTTTAATGTTTCAGGCGGGTGTCTGCAAGGATTCCCCTTGGCAACCAAGGGGAATCCTTGCATTTGACAAACTTCCTGATACTTACACTTTAGGCTTTGTAATCGCGCCGCGCTTAAATGCCGCGGGGCGTTTAGAGCATGCCAATGTGGCGCTGGATTTGCTTATGGAAACAGACGCAATTAAAGCCCAAGAAAAAGCCGCCAACTTAGAACTTATAAACAAAAGGCGGCAGGATTTAACCAAGACAATTTTAAGCGAAGCCAAGGAAAAGGTTATGGTTATTAGTGATAGGAAAGTTTTGGCTTTGGTGGGGGAAGGCTGGCCCAAAGGCGTAATGGGGCTGGTGGCGGGGAAGTTGGCGGAAGAATATTATAAGCCGGTGATAGTTTTGGAACAAACCGAACAGTTATGTACAGGCTCGGCCAGGACGGCCGGGGAGTTTAATTTAATAGAGGCCTTAAAGTTTTCCTCCGAGCATTTACTAAAATTCGGCGGCCACAAGCAAGCCGCGGGTTTAAGTTTGGACAGGTCTAAGTTTGAATTGTTCTACCAAAAGATTTTGGAACATGCGGATTTATCCATCGGCGATAAAAACCCTGACAAAATTTTAGAACTGGAAGCGGAATTAGATGAAAGTCAGTTGTCAGTTGCCACATGTCAAATGTTGCAACAGCTCGAGCCTTTTGGTGTAGATAATATTAAACCCAAATTCCTCATCAGCGGAATGAAAATCCTGTCATCACGGACTGTTGGCGCGTCCGGCCAACACAGCCAATACCAACTCCAAAAAGGCAACAGGCAAATTTCCGCCATAGCTTTCAATTCCGCCTTCCTGGAAAAAAGTTTTAAACTAGGGGACACCGTAGACGTCGCCGCGGAATTGATAGAAGACAACTGGAACGGCAATAGCAATGTAAAATTGAAGATTGTGGATTTAAAATAATTATTTTTTGGTGTCATTCTGAGGAGCGAGTGCATCCGAGCGACGAAGAATCCCTTAAATTTTACAATCAGTGGGAGTTAAGGGATTCCTCGCCCTCAGATGTCGTACCTTCGGTAGATCTGCCGTAGGCATGACATTCGGGCTCGGAATGGCACAATTCGAGCAACAAAAAAACACTCAATCTGAGTGTGTAGAAGTGGCGGCAAGGAGAAATCACGGTGTGATTTCTCCTTGCTCGCGGTTGCGGTGAGTTGTGGTTAGAGCGTCGGAGCGTTGTGCTTAATCCCGACGCGGATTTGTCCTCTGTCGTTTTGTTCCAGATGTACGCCCGACATCTCAGGGAAAACCAGGAGGTCTTCGCGTAGCGGCTGATAGTCTCCGGCCGCCCAAAGAGCCAATTCAAGAATTGGCGAATGGGTAAAGGCAAGACCAGCCTTTCTCTGTCCGAGCTCGTCAAATGCAAGAAGTATTCCCAGTAGCGCCCCTATTGCCCAGCTTTGAACTTGGGCGTAGTCGTGAAGTTCCAAAGTAGCAAGGAAGTTGCCTTTGGCCTTGGCTACTTCACGAAATTTCGGCGGTCTGGTAATGGCGTTGAACAGGTCTTCGTTCCCGAATTCCGGGATAGGCCCCATTATGGTCAGGTCCCACGTTCTGCCATGATCGCCGTCGCTGATTTGCCCCGCAACAAAGGCCAGGGCTGTTTGCATGGTCCGAGGCAGAATGCTGTGGAAGAGTTTGTCAAACTGGATACCGTGGAAGTTGGCGCCTTGCGCTTTTGCAAGCGCCAGGCCCTTCTCCCCCAGCAGGCCGTCACTTTCTTTTATGGAATGCCGAAAAATTAACAAGTCCTTCATCGGTTCTCTCCTTATTTTATTCGAAATGGTGATGCCGGCAGAGGTAAAAATTTTACCGCTATCAGCATCACCTTTCAAAAAAGGAGAATCTAACCACAAATTTTCAAAGAACTCACCCGTTAGAGGCAATTAAAAACGCTAATAAAATAGCATATTTTAATATACACTATAACCCTATATTATACCACAAAATAGTCTTTAATGTCAATACCTCAAAAATGGGGAATTTGTTATGATAATAAGGTATTTTAAGAGTAATTTATGAATAAAAAACCCAAACACATTTTTGACAAAGACCCATGGATGCTTGCCGAACATATTCCGGATATGGACCTGTTTTTCCTTCAGCTGTTTGCTTCCTGTTTTGCCAACGACTCCAGCTTTCCTTTTATTAGGAAATACAAAAAAGTTTTAGCCACATTCAAGAAATTTGAAAACGATTTTTATTTGGGGGAAAAAGATTCTTACTTGGTTGGCGAATCAATTATTAAGGCCTTAGTGGAGCGCCCCAATTTTGGCAAAGAACTGGACAGGAATATTCTAAAGTGGTCGGCGAAACTCATTGCTTTTGCCAAAAGGGCTTCCAAACTGCCGCTTAGGACTTTTACTAATAAACAGCTTTGGGAAGTGTGGGAAGAGCACGACACTATCCATACCAAACTTTACACTTACGGTTGGTTGCCTGTAGCTGTAGATATGTTCCATAACAACTTTACCAACAAGCTC
>JAHFJJ010000031.1 GCA_023245895.1 Candidatus Doudnabacteria bacterium | reverse complement strand
CGCGGTTTTGGCTGGACAGGGGTGGGTTGCGGCGCCGGGGCAGGCTGTTTTACAGCCGGTTCTGGTTTTTGGTTCTGTATAGTTTTTTTAAGCACCTCTATAATTTGCCCGGGCGGCGGCGCTAGATTGGGTTTACTGCCTAAAGACGCGGCCATGGGACTTTGGACGGAGGAATTTAAATTAATGCCGGCTGTCTGGCTTACGGCCTTAAGCTCCTGCTTAGGCAAATCGGTTTTAGGAATTACTACCGGCGGAGGGGCTTTTGGTATGGGTGGCGGTACGGGTTTTAGAGGCGGCTCTTTAGCCGCTACGGCCAATGGTTTTGGGGGCAAAGGGGCAGGAACCGGAGGCAGAATTTTAGCCACGGCCAAAGGCGGAGGAACTGGTTTAACTTTTTCCAAATGCTTACTGACTTCCGCGGGTAAAACCGGCTTGGGTATAGCCGGTGCAGGGACGGACATAGACTGCTTAGTTGGGACTGGGATATTTAAGACAGGCTGGGTTTTTTCGTCGGCAGGGTAGGAAGCGCGGGCCGGAAGTTCTTTTTCTTTTAACATGGATTTAATCCTGGCCAGAAATCCTGCCGCCGCGGTTTTACTTTGCCCCGATGTTGCCGACGCTACTACCTGGGGTTTTTGAACATCCTGGGCTCCATCCGTAACCCTGGGCAAATTCATAATATGGCTAAGTTTTGGCAGGGCGCTCTGGCTTTTACTTTCAGCGGGCTGGCTGGGAGCGGCGGGGATACTGGCAGGCGCGGCAACCGGAGGAGGCACAGGTTTTGGCCTGGCGGCCGTAGTTAGGATTTTTTCAAGCTCACCCAACTGCCTGTCATCCATCAAACCTAAAAGCCCCAGCCACTCCGTCCTCTCTTGGGGACTAAGGATTGCGGATGCGTTTACTAAACTTTCCAATTTTTCCTGTTGTGCTAGGTTCATATAGTAGTAGTTAGCATTAAGTGTAGTTGCTCGATTCATCGATCCGCCTAGGCGGACTGATAAATCAGGCAACTACTCACCTTGCCCTCTGCTTTAATTCATCAAGCTTTTTGTCTATATCCGAAGTGCTGGATTTTGGCGCCGACTGCTGCTCCGCCTTTGCGGCCTTTATAATATCCTGTATGTTCAGCGGCTTGGACAAAACCGGCTTAATAGCCACAGCCCCGACTTGGGGCAAGTTTAAGGCAGGCAGTTTAATGGGGCTTACCGGCTTGGGTTGGGCAACGGCAACGAGCGGCTCTATTTCCCTTATTGGCCTGGGAGCGGCGGCCGGGCTGTTTTGCGGCCTGGGTACAACCGGCAGGGCAGGCCTTTCCGCCTTAACAACGGGAGCGGTTTGAAAATTAGCAGAAGAGCCTTCAGTATCCAAACCCGGAAGCCATTTATACAAATTAAAGCCCTTTAAAAATTCGTTGTCGTCCGCGGCTTGCGGCCTGCTATGGTATTCGGTTACCGAATTTTTTATAAGGTCGTAAATTTTTAATACTTCCAGCAAAATGTCTTTGGCGCCGCTACCCAAACGCTGGGCCGCCTTGGACTGGTTAAGAAATTTAATTTCATCCAGGTTAGTCTTCATGCCCGCCTGCGAAGGAAAAGTTAAAAATTCTTTTAACAATGCTCCCAAAGTTTGCGCTTGTCCGGAATTTTTAGAGTCCCCAAGCGGCATGGTATTAGCTTCCAGGGCCCTTAGCATTTTTTCCATAAACTTAATTTGCAGTTCTTCCAGCATAAGCAAAACCACCCTTTTAGAAAGCTTCTCTTCCAAAGCAAACTCCGGGATTTCAAAAGCCGCGTCCAGATGGTTTTGGATTAAATCCAAACATTCTTCTTCGTCTATATTAACAAAAGCCACCCATTTAAAACCAACCGAAATTCGGTTTAAAATATTCCTCTCGTCCGCCGAAAATTCATTTCCGCCGTTTTTTAAAGCCTCCTCTATTTCGTCAAAGCCTTTTAAGGCAATATTAAAGTCGTCGAAGCTTATGGCCTCTTTTAGGTTTTGGGTTACTTTGGCAATAAAATTTTTAGGGTTTGTTTCCATGGTTTATTTTCCGGCCGCGGTTTTAATAGATTCAATTAACCCGTCTTTCTGTTGCAACTCTTTAGCGCTAATACCCCTTGCGACAGCGGCTTTAATTAATTCATTTTCCCAATTAGGGACTTCTGTAACAGCTTTCATAGATTTAGTGTTGCCTTGGGACCTAAGGTTCCTTAACGCTTCTTGGTTGCCAACCGCGTCAAAAAGCAAATCCGGACCTGTATCCTGAAAACCAATAGTCTCCCTTTGGCCTGTTGCCGTATTAAACTGTTCCACCACGTAATCCCATCTGGGCAAGTCGCCGAACCTTTTTCTTGGTTCGGATTTGCGCATTTCAGTCAGTACGTGCTTTCTATGTATATCGTCATTTCCTTTTAGGGCGTGAGTGTTGGGGTCGCGGGTATAGCCGTTCCACTCCAAATGCCCGGTTTCCGGGTCAATCCAAGTCATTCTGGCAAAAGGATATTGTTTGGATTCTTCGGCTTCATAACCAATTTCCGTAGATACTTCCATTAATTCATGGTGGGTCATTTTTAATTCGTCGCCTATTTTTGTTAGAAGCTTTCTAGCACCTTCAAAAGTTGTAGGCAAATTTTCGTCTTCTAAAGTTTCGTTTATATTCCTGTCCCTGGTTAATTTTTTTAAAATCGCAATAGCCTTAGGCTTGTCACCTTGCCTGCGCGCGTTTCTTAAGAGTTTATTTAACTCGCCTTCATCATGGATTTTGGAAATTTTCTTTGACTCCTCGTCTTCGCGCGCAATCCTTGCCGCCCTGGCATAATAAGCTTCCGGGCGTTCAATTTCTTCGGACAATTTTTTCATGTCCCCATAAGCTTTTGTGGCCTGGTCTTTTTGGCCCTGGCTCCAGCTAGCAGTACTACTGCCAAGATGTTTATTTTTCTTTTTGCCGTCCTCGGTAAGCACGTCACTCTTGGAAGCTATATCTCCGGTAGTTTTTCCAATCTCTGCGTTTAGCTGTGAAAGTTCTTTATCTTTGTCAAATGTACCACTCTCCTTCAAAAACTTTCCAGATTCTCCGTTGATCACTGACTTCATATCAACCTCTGTAGCCCCCGAAGCAATATCGGTCTGTATTTTCCTCGCGTCTCCCAACAAACTGGCTATTTGGGCATTGGCGGCGGTAATTTGCTTATCAACTTCCGTGGTACTTTTACCGCTGGTGGCTAAAGCATTTCTAACAGCTGTTAAACGCGCTCTTTCAGCTGTTTGCTTGCCCGCCTCTTTAATAAGTTCATCTCTTATTTTTTTTGCTTGCATATTGGAAAGAACGTCTTTCTCTAAATTATCTTTTAAAGCGTTTTGGTTGGCTAATTTTAATGTTTTGTTATTAATATCATTTTTAGCTTCGCCTACTTCCGTATCTGTTAACATTTTTGCCCTGTCTTCCAATTCAGGCATTTGCGTCATTACTTTTGCGTGCCCTCCGGCTTTTGCGGCTTTCCAAACGCGGTTAACACCTTTCCAGTTCGCATAGTTTTCCAGCATATCGCGGGGCGAGCCCGTTGGCACGCCTGTTTTTCCAAATTTTCTTTCTTCCCTGGCCAGTTGCCTGTCTTTTTTTCTCTTTTTTAAATACTCATCCATTTCATGTTTCCATACCCTGGGGTCCAGCTCTACACCGGCCACGTCGCTCGCCGCTTCCAGGCCGCGGTTGCCCGCGGCTTTAAGGCCTTTGCCGGCCAAAGCAAAAGGCGCGAATATGCCTTTTTCGGCCATGGAAGTAATGCCCGCGGCGCCGTAAACTCCTGCCTGTTCCGCCACCTTTAGCGCCGCGACTAAAAATATCAAAATTAAAATGTTGCTGGCAATCCTGAATACAAAAGTTGCCAGGCTGGAATCGCCCAAATCTTTTTGCAGTGAGTCGGCATTAATGGCCTGCAGGATTGGGTTGGTCTGGCTCTTGTTGGAAATAACCGCCGCCAGATTTAAAAAGAAAGCCATTATGGGAGTAAAGAACGCGTACTTTAAAAAATTCTGCCACCAGGTACTGCGGTAGCTGGCGGTGGAAGGCAGAACTCCGCAAGCGTAGGCAATTGGAGAAATCAACAGCAGTATCCACAAAGCAACTATTCTAATAACTAAAAATACGGCTATGGCGCAAAATACGGCAAAACTTCCTAAAGACAAAGCCAGGAAAAATAATGGCTTTACTACATCCGCCCACTGGCCGTTAATTATGCTAGTACTCCAAAATTCATCCCTATAACTTTTAACCATTAAATCACCGGCCAAACTTCTTACTACCGTTACATTGGCCGGCAAAAACTGCGACTGGACGGTGTCTGCCAAACCCAAAATCGCCTGGCCAATAACCAAGCTAAAATTTATTAAAAGCGCGGCAATAATTAGCTGGACTAATAAATGCCTATACTGGTAACTCTCAACCCGAAACAGTGTGGCTAAGGCAATTACAATTAAAGCTAAAATGAAAAATATATTGCAAATATTCCTTACAATTTCCCAGCCCGGATAAATAACCGCCACAAAGGTGTCCGTATAAGGATGGATGGACAGCATTGCCTGGATTACAGGCGCAATTAAATACCAAAACACCGCGTAAATAAATTCCTGAATCAGTCCGGCTATAAAGACTAAAATTTTAGTGATTAAACCGGCAATTCCGAAATTAATATCTCCCCCGCCGCTGGCTGTTGCCGGGCCTTGGCTGGCCTCGTTGCCTGTAACCTGCACAGCCGATGTATTTGAAGAAGCGAGAGTGACGGCACTAGCCGGATTTGAACCACTCACAGCCTTGGCAAAAACTGTATAATTTGCCGCTGTACTCGGATAAGAACAATTAAAATTCCCCACGCTGGGCGAAACGCCTTGAGGAGTCTCTGTTGTTTGGGCGCCTTTATAATCACAATAATACAATATTAACCCTGCCTGTTGGTTTGTGCCACCGTCAAGATAGCTAAAACTAAAATGGGCAAGCACCGGCTTAGGGTCGGTAGACGCGCCAAAGCTGATTGACGGATTGCTAAGTTGTAAACTCGGAGCACCTGTGCTCACAGCGGCTCCGACCTGTACTGTAAGTGCGGGGCCCCGCAACATTACTAAATTTCCATCTGTAGCGCCTTGATAATATATGATTGCGGGCGTTATTTTATAAGAACCCGCTGTGGGGAAAGCTCTGGTTGTGATTATTTGAGATGCCGTAAAAGCTCCGCCCGAGCCTGCGGCTACATCTTGCTTTAAAACATAAACATTTACCTTATCGTTATCTACCTCAAAGGATTTTCTGTCTGTAAGCGGGTGTGGAACTGCCGTGCTTGCGTCGGGCCCCAAATTATCGTTAACCGTAATTCCAAAAGTAACCGTATCGCCTATTTTAAAAGGATTTGGCGATATAGTTAAGTTTACGCTTGATGCGTCGCAATCATAAATACCATCGCCTATGTTTGGGGCATCTGTACACGCGGCATAAACTTTCTGAGCTCCAAAAGCGCAAATAACAAAAAGTAAAACTAAAAATAAGCTAAAATTTTTAGCAATTTTAAGGTAATTAGTATTTTTTTGTGTTTTATCTTTCAGTTTCAAAAACAAGGCTTTAAATCTTAATAAAAAGACAGTTTTTCTGAAGATTTATTACTAAAATTATACCACATTTTTAAAAAATCACAAACTCTATCGCTCGGAGGCAGCTACTCACAACTTTGAGTATAGTTGCCTGATTTATCAGGCTTTGGCGGCTCGATGAATCGAGCAACTACAAGAAACATCAACAAAATTACAAACCTTCTGGGTCTTGTTGATAGTTACGCGGGGATAAATATAAAAACACCCGCCCCGGAAGTGAGGTGGGTGTGAAGTTCAGAGGTTAAAATTATCTTCCCCGCGTGGAAATGTTCACAGGGAACCCGCGGGTTTTAAGGTTGGGCTCGGAAGTAAAAGCGCCGGCAACGGCCTGGACGCCGTTTGCTTGGATTAAAGCGGTGTCCTTAGAAGCCCTAACTTCATCATCAGAATCTTGCTGTACTTTTTTATATCTCGCCTCCTCTTCTGCGGCCCTAACAGCGCTATTGGCAATCTTATCTTCATTCATAAGCAAAGTATTTGCCGGGTTGTTGCCTCCCAAAATTAAATTAGTGCTAATCTGGGTAGCTACATCGCTTATTATACTTGTAAATCCTGGCAGGTTATTATCGCTATACTGGGCCATATTGGTGCCAACGGCCTTGAAGGCTTCATCTATGCCCTGGCTAACAAGCTGGGCGGGCGAAGAAATAACTTCGCACATCTTTATAGCGCTTTTGCCTTGTGAGCCGCTGCCTAAAACCTTTAAAGCATTCTGGGCCGAGTCGTAATCGGTCTGGGCTTGCTGAATGTCAGCGTCCGAAACCGGCTGGCCTAAACCTTTGGCCTGTTCCAAATCATTCAGCAAAGCTTTTCTGTCAGCCAACCTTTCGTTGGCGGCTTTGGCCTGGCCGTCAACCGACTGCTGTTCAAGCAAACTGCCGGAACAGTTCACCGGGGCCTTATAACCGTTGCCCTGGGCAACCTGCGCCTGCGCGTAAGTCATTGAACTTGAACGGGACTGCTCAACCCCGCTTACATAAACGCTTTGCCTATAATAAGGATTGGCTTCCGTGGAGCCGACCCTGGCCATTTTTAAATAATAGTCGGGGTCATTGGGGTCTAAAGTTTTCGGATTAAACCCCAAAGCGTCGTCGGCGGCAACATAAATGGCCGGCTGGACTTTGGACCTGTACTGGGGATTTTGCAAAATCGTCCGCGCCATCATCTGGTCATTGTTGCTCGGAAAGTTAGAGCGCAGGAACTGGTTGTCGTACATAAGCGTGGCAACAGAATCGACATATTGTTTGGGGTTGTTAACCTTGTAGTTATTTACTACTTTGTTTATCAGCTTGTTGGCCACGCTCTTGCTGGTTTTAATAAGTATGTTAAATACCAAAGTCTTCCAAAAACTTTGTAAAGCATTGTTAAGGCGGGCTTGGGTTTCTTCCAGCTTGCCTTTATAAGTGCTCATGGCGTTGCTGGAATTGGTAACTTGCTGTTGTTTAAGGCTGCTGGTAAAAACATTCGGGGCAACCAGGGCGTCTAAAGAAGTTAATACCGCCTCACGGCAGGCAATAAAACCATTGTACGCCCCGACCTTAGCGGTCAGCTGGGACTTTAAGGCAAGACTGCCGCCTATTATGGAAAGTCCGGAAAAAGCAAGGTGGGCCGCGCTGTCTGAATGCTCGTAAGCTTCTTCCGATTTGGCGCAAGCTTCGTTGGCAGTAGTTATAGGAGCCAGGGCTGCTTGAAACACGGTATTGGCGGCTATGCCGACTATATAACCGCCGGCGCAGCTGCTGCCGGTGTTAGCGTTGCAGTCCGGAACAGCCTGGGCAAAAGCAAAAAGCGGAAAAATTAATATTTCTCCGGACAATAAAACTGCGGCGATAAATTTTTTAAGTTTATGGTTTTGCATTTTTTGTTTCAGCGGCGCCCTGCGGAGTATTGTCTAAAAATACCGATACTTCTTTTGGGACATCCCTAGGATAGTTTTGGGCGGCTACCTTATTCTCTTTGTCCAAGTCCTCCTGGCTTTTTAAAAACTGCTGTAAATAGTCCCCTACCAACTCCGGGCTGTTATCGGCTTGGGTAAAATTTTGCAACAGGTTAATAGCGGAATTGTACTGGATAATTTTTAATTTTTGCAGTTTAACCAAACCAACGGGAACCGCGAGTTTTTCTACCGCGTCCCTTACCAAAATTAGTTTTTGCGCCTGCCTGTCTATAACAGCCTGGTCGCCGGAAGACAAGGCCGCTTCAAACTCGTTGCTGTCTACCGGGGATGATTCTACTTGGCGCGCGTCGGCAAAATATTTTTTTACCGCGGCATCTGAATCTGGAACCGAAATAACTTTTACGCTGTCCAAAGACAACTGTACGCCTTGTGTGCTGGCTCCTAAAACTTCCCCCATGTTGGCTTGTGAGATGCTGCCATCCTCGTTAATAATACTTGGACCCGGGTTTGTGCTGGCGCCGGCCACCATGGGCCCGCTATTTCCCGCGGGCTCTACATAAGCGTAGTACTTCGGAACTTGAGCCAAATTAAAATTACTTGCCGGCTTATGCCACGCAAATAATTCGGGGCGCTGCATCCAGGTCGCGCCCGCGAGCAAAAGCAGCGCGCCGAGTACAACACCAAAATGGCCCCAGTGTATTGGTTCAGTATTTTTTATTTCTAGATTTGTTTGTTCCATTTTTGTTTTCTGTAAAATTAGAAGCCTGGGACAGCACCGGTTCCCATTTGGAACAGGCCCATAGTCGGATTATAAAAAGCATCAAAGACCGGATAGTAGACTCCGGGGTTTAACGGAGAACAAACGGGCAGGGGCAAAGGAGCGTACTCTCCCAAGGTGGCAATACCAGGAGTGGCAGTATTGTAAAATTCAAAAATTGGCCCAAAGCTTAAACCTGCCAGGGTAATGCCTATAACTTTTGGGAAACCGAAACTGTAATCTATTATAACTATGTGCGGCGGGCATGGCGGAACAGGTACTGCTACGGTATTTAAGGCATTAGGTATGGGCAAAGGCACATTGTAAAGAATGTGTCCGCCAAAAGGCAACATACCCGGCGTTGCCTGGGCATGAGTCGTAGTGGAATAAATGCCCACGACTAAAGTGGCGGTCACAAAAACCGCGACAAATACGGAGTAGAGCATCCGGGTAATGCTGTGGTGGCATCCGAATCTTTTGCACATAAATTTTATTTTTATTTGTTTGATGAAGAAGCCAAAATGGAATTTGGCTAAGTCAAACTTTCGCTATTAAATTGCCTTTTATTTTTGTTTCTAGGCGTTTTTATTACCTATATACTTATTATAGCACACTTTGAATTTTTTTGCAATAGGCTGTATGATTTAGCTATGGTTTCGCATTTATCTGCAAAAAAAATCTTGTTGCCGCTCGCGGTAGCGGCTTTATTGCTCCTTGGGTCAGCCTGTGCTACAAAAACTTCTGCCCCTACTCCCCCGCCGGCTCGGCCTTATGGCTATACGCGCCGGCTTGAAATTGGAAACCAACTTTTAAAAGTAGAAGTCGCGGACACCCAGGAAAAAATGGAATCAGGGCTTTCGGGCAGGCCTACAATGGCTGAAGATGAAGGTATGCTTTTTGACTTTGGAGAGAACAAAACCTCCGGAGCTTTTTGGATGAAGAATATGAAATTTAATTTGGATATTATTTGGATAGACAAAAACAAAATCGTCGGAATTACTCCCGACGTTCCCAAACCGGATGTTAATTGTAAATCATTAGTTTCCGCCAGAGGCGGATCCGCCTCTGGCGGAAATTGTTTGCCCTACTACTATCCCCCGTCTCCCGCCAACTGGGTACTGGAAGCCAGCGCGGGATGGGCGGAAAAAAATAATATTAAAATCGGAGATAAAGTTGAATTTAATTAATATCTTAATATCGCGAAACGAATATCTAATATCTTTTTTGATACTTATAGATATTGGATATTAAGATATTAACTTACTTAATTCCACCCACTGCTCTATTCTAAGTTCCTGCGGCCGTGCCGCGGGTTTTATTTTGAGCTGTGAAAGTATTTCCAGCGCCTGGTTTTTTTCCAAATGCAAATTGTTGACCAGGGTATTGTGGATTTGTTTTCTTTTTCCGGCAAAGCAGGCTTTAAGGATTTTGAAAAACCTTTTTTCGTCGTCCAGCTTGTATT
>JAHFJJ010000012.1 GCA_023245895.1 Candidatus Doudnabacteria bacterium | reverse complement strand
AACCCAGCTTCGGTGCTGCGCGATCAGTTATTCCTGCTACGTACCGATTGGCCGTGATCCGCACCCGGAGTGGCAAATCAACTATATTGAATCCGAACAGTTGGACGGCATGGTTGATTTCATCCACGCAAATTTTCCAATGTTCCCGACTGTTGGCCGCAATGGCACAAGCCGGGTCAATGACTGCGCGGCCGCAAAACAGTTCATGCACATTTTACCTACGGGCCAAGTTGAAACTTGCCCGTTCGTGCAGTGGGCCGCGCCGGAATTTAATGTGGGACAAAAAACCATCCTTGAAATAATGGCTTCGCCTTATTTTAACTACACGAGAAAGCTCGGAGACAGAGGAGTTACCGGACTGACTCCGTGCCACGCGCCGAACCTAAAGACTTTACAAACTGACTTTTCCGAACTGGGAGCAAAACCTACGGTTCACTAAGGAGCAACTATGGACGATTTTGTCGCTAAAGTGGTTCAGGAATGGGAAGAACAGCTAAGTAAGCTGAGAGCCAGGAAAGAAGAACTCTCACACCAGTTGCAAGCCAAAAAAGAGGAGCTCCACGCTCAATCTAAGCCAATTAGCCAAGAGTTGCGGGAGATAGCTATTAAAGCTAACTCTCTGCAAGAACAAATTGACCGGGCCAGAGGTCAACTTAAGAAACCTGAACGTGTCGAAAGAGGTAGTTCTGGCTGTTTCGGGTAGAGGTAAGACACTTCGAGAGTTTAGAAAACAAAGATACACCAGGACAGCTAGTCTTAACTGTCCTGGTGTATTTATTTTCGCAAGTTTATGTAGGG
Source organism: Candidatus Doudnabacteria bacterium (assembly GCA_023245895.1). Taxonomy (GTDB): domain Bacteria; phylum Patescibacteriota; class Doudnabacteria; order UBA920; family UBA920; genus PALSA-1336. The sequence continues at coordinate 37,059 of JAHFJJ010000012.1, read as the reverse complement.
TGAAATAATAAAACGCAAAAGTATGTTATAATTATAGTAATATGGGATACTCCGTTTTGACTAAAATCTTTACTTTAACCTCTCTGGCTTTTATTTTTGCCCTGGCGGTTACGCCTCTTTTAACAACTTTTTTATACCGCAATAAGCTGGGTAAGCAAATAAGGAATGACGGTTCCACCCCTTTGTTTTCTGAAATGCACAAGCACAAAGCAGGCACCCCGACCATGGGAGGGATACTTGTATGGGGTACTTTGGTTATTACAATCGGAGTGTTTTGGTTTTTTGGGCGCGTTTTACACATTGAATTTTTTAGCTACTTTGACTTTTATTCCAGGAAGGAAACCTTACTGCCATTGGGAGCCCTTATTGGGGCTTCCATAGTGGGGGCCCTTGATGATTGGCTCGACATCCGCCGGCTAGGCCATAAAGGCAGGGGGTTGAGGTTTACGGTTAAAATTTGGCTATACGCCGTAGTTGCAATTGTCGGCGCGTGGTGGTTTTATTCTAAGTTGGGCTTTGATTATACACATGTCCCTTTTGCAGGAAATATTGCCCTGGGTTGGCTATTTATTCCGTTCTTTATTTTTGTTGTTATTGCCACCAGCTTTTCCGTAAACCAAACTGACGGACTAGACGGGCTTGCCGGCGGGACGCTGATGATATCTTTTTTTGCCTTTGGGTTAATTGCTTTTTTGGAAGGCAAGTACGACCTGGCTGCCTTTATTGGGGTAATTTGCGGCGGCCTGTTGGCATTTTTATGGTTTAACGTTTTTCCCGCCCGGTTTATTATGGGAGACACGGGGTCTATGGGCTTGGGGGTGCTATTGGCCGTGGTTGCTTTTTTGACAAACTCAATACTCCTTTTGCCAATCATTGGTTTTATTTTTGTAATTGAGGCCCTTTCCACCGTTCTACAGTTATTTTGGAAAAGATTTTTTAAAAGGAAGTTATTCCTTTCCGCTCCCATCCACCATCACTTCCAGGCCTTAGGCTGGCCGGAAGCCAAAGTTACCATGAGGTTTTGGATAATTTCGGCGGTAACGGCGATAATTGGCGTGATAGTTTATTTTGTAGGCTAATAATTATTTCCAAATATTTCTATTGTACTTCAATCTATTTCTTGAAAAATGAAATATAATGGAAATAAGTTAAACTAGATTGAAATAAAAAACAAATGTACTCTCTCTTAATCAAAAACGCCACAGTCATTGACGGCACCGGAAAACCCGGGGAAATTTTGGACGTGGCCGTCCAGGGCGACCAAATTGTAAATATCGCGCCGCGCATAGATTCACAGGCCCGGTCGGTTGTGGACGCGGCAGATAAAGTTTTAGCCCCCGGTTTTGTAGACTTGCAAAACCACAGCGACAGCTACTGGCAAATTTTTGACAACCCGTCTTTGGACAGCTTAATTACCCAAGGCTACACCACTATTTTAGTCGGCAACTGCGGGGCCAGCCTGGCGCCCCTGCTGAGCCCGGACGCGATTTTAGCCATGCAAAAATGGCATAATCTGGAAGGCATTAACCTTAACTGGCAAACCTTTTCCGAATTTATGGAGGAACTTTCCAAAAAGCGATTTGCCTGCAACGTTGGCAGTTTAGTCGGCTACGCCACTTTGCGCCGTGCTATTGTGGGCGACCAGATCCGGAGTTTGGAGAAAGGTGAAGCTGATTCTATAAAAAAAGTTTTGGAAGAAAGTATGGACGCCGGCGCGTTTGGCCTGTCCAACGGGCTTTCCTATTCCCACGAAATAATTATTTCGGAATTGGAATTGTTTGAAATGGCAAAAGTGGTTAAAGCTAAAAACGGGCTTTTTGTAATCCATTTAAGGAGCGAGAGCGAACAGGTCGTGGAAGCAGTGGATGAAGCCCTGGAAATTGCCAGGGCAACGGAAAGCAATTTAAAAATATCTCACCTTAAAGTCAGGAATGAAAATAACTGGCACAAGCTGCCGGAAATAACCAGCCTGCTGGACACGGCTTACCATCAGGGAGTAAACGTCCATTTTGATTTATATCCTTACGAAATAATGTGGCAGCCGCTTTATAGCTACCTGCCCAAATGGGCAATTGAGGGCGGCAGGGCAGTAATGCTCAAACACTTCTCGGACCCAACGCAAAAAAATAAGATACTGCTTTACCTTAATAACCTTGGCATAAAGTTTGCCGATATAAAAGTGGCTTCTACCGCTAATAAATTGAATTTTACCGGCAAGACCATCGGCCAAATTGCCAAAAACTTGGAGTGCTCCTCTGAGCAGGCTGTTTTGCACTTAATCCAAAACGGGGGAGCCGAGGTTATGGTTTTTGAAAAAAATCTGGATGCCGGGCAAGTGGAGCAATTATTGCTCCACCCCCTGTCTTTTATTGCCACGGATGGCGCCGGTTTTGGGGCAACCGGCAACGGCCTGGTCCACCCGCGTTCCTTTGGCACAGCGCCTAAATTTTTAAATTGGGTCCAAGCCCGGGCATCTTTGGGCTTGCCCGCCGCGATTAAAAAACTATCGAGCGGGCCGGCTAAAAAACTCGGCCTTAAAAAGCGCGGAGAAATAAAAATCGGCAACTTTGCCGACCTGGTAATTTTTGACAAAAGAAAAATTAGGGACAGGGCGACTTATGAAAACCCTTACCAGTTCAGCGAAGGCATAGAATATGTTTTCGTAAACGGCAAAGCCGCGGTAGCGGAAGGAAAAACTACCGGCCAGTTGCCGGGATACGCTTTGAGGAAAGGCTAAAATGGCTCATTATACTACTTCAAAAATACGGCGCGGATTCACTTTAATTGAACTATTGGTCGTCATAGCTGTCATCGGGCTTTTGGCCAGCGTGGTTTTGGTCGCTCTTAACGCAAGCAGGATAAAAGCCCGAGACGCCAAAAGAAAAGCCGACATCGCGCAAATCCAAAAAGCTTTGGAACTTTATTACGACGACAACCAGCAATATCCCGTTTCAGGCGGAGCAACATCGCCCAACGTGTCCTGGTCAAACAGCGCTGACGCAAGCTGGGATACTCTTTCCGGCCTGTTGTCTAAGTACGTGTCCAAACTTCCAAAGGATCCTTTGGAAAATAACAATGCTTCGGAATGGGCGCAAAGCGGCTACCATTATTCCTACTATGGCGGAGGCGGCTATGGTTGCCTGAACCAGTGGTATATGTTTGTTTACAAACTTGAAAACCAGCAGAACGTAACCGTGCCGCTTGTAACCTTATGCGACGGCACGCACTCGGTAGGCCCCGGAGGCAATTTTGATTACACTCCGGCAATAACAATAGTGGTTAAGCCGCAACAGTAGAAGCGGTTTTGCTTTTAATCCAAAATGGTGGCGCTGAGGCCATGGTATAGGAAAAGTTAAAGGCGGGCAATATTTTTGGAGTTAAATCCAAAACTGGCCGCCTGCCTTTTATTTCCCTCTTTGCATTTTTTTGGGAAGTGAAATTTGTGATTCAATAAACATTAGGTCAAATTCTGACGTCTTTTCCGGCAAGCTGACCTCTTTGGCTTGCGTGAGGATCTGGTCGGCTTCCCCCTGGGTGATGTCCGATCTAAGGAGGAAAAGCCCTGGGTAAATACCCAACATTTCAAGGGAGTAGATTTTTAATTTTGACATACGCCAGCGATCTTCACCGAGATCGATCTCAACATACGGAACGGTCAGTACCCCACTTTCCAATTTCATCAAAGCCTCCTTTTATACCATATTGCATTAACAAAAATGTCTTAGCAGGTCAAAGCTAAGTTTTTTTGTTTTTACTAAAAATATGGTAAAATAAATAAGAAATTCACTGTCATCGCGAGTCCGCCTAAGGCGGACGACAAAGCAGTCTTTTCCTGCTGACAATTCAGATTGCTTCGGATGCACTCGCAATGACGCCGTAGGATTATGGAAATAAAAGATTTACAGGGAAAATTTGTCGCGGTTTTAGGTTATGGCCTTGAAGGCAGAGCTGTGGCAAGATATCTAATTAAATACGGCATAAAGCCTGTGCTTTTTGACCAAAAACCCTTTGAAAAATGGGAAAAGGCAGACCAGGAAGAAATAAAATCTTTGGGAATAAATTTTATTTTTGGACCGGATGCTTTTACAGAGTTAAAAGGTTTTGATGTGGCTTTTAGGAGTCCGGGGATCCGTCTGTCAGATGTTAGATGTCAAATGTCAAATGTCGCAGTCATCACTTCCCAAACCAAATGGTTTTTTGAGCATTGCCCGGCGAAAATTATTGGGGTAACCGGCACAAAAGGCAAAGGCACCACGTCATCGCTTATTTACGAGATGCTCAAGGAAAGCGAGGTTTTTTTAACAGGCAATATTGGCAAAGAACAGCCCCTGGACTTTTTGGACAAACTGACCAAAGACTACTGGGTAATTTATGAACTTTCCAGTTTCCAATTGCAGGACTTAACAAAAAGCCCTCACATTGGGGTAGTACTTATGGTAACCCAAGAGCACCTTGATTACCACATTGACGAAAATGACTATAGGACAGCCAAAGAAGCTATTACCAAATACCAAACTGAAAGGGATTTTGCCATTATTAATGAGGACTATAAGCCTTCGGTCCAAATTGGGCGTCTGGGTTTGGGCCGCAAGCTTTATTTCAGCAAAAAAAGCCAAACAGGGGTGGGGTGTTTTATTAAAAATGGCGAAATAATGATTGCTGATTCAGACTTTCGTTTGCCAGTTTCCGAACTTCAACTAAAGGGCGAGCATAACTGGGAAAACGTCTGCGCCGCTGTGCTGGCGGCCCATTGCGCCGGAGCCGACACAGATTCCATAAAACGCGCCGCCAGGCATTTTAAGGGCCTGGAACACCGCCTGGAGTTAGCGGCCGAAAAAAATGCCATAAAATTTTATAACGATTCATTTTCAACAACGCCGGAGACAGCCATAGCGGGGATTAAATCTTTTAGTCAACCGTTAATTATAATATTAGGCGGATCATCCAAGCATGCTGATTTTACAGAACTGGCCAGGACGATTTCAGAAGCAAAAAATATCAAAGCCCTCATAATAATTGGCGAAGAAACAGACAAGATTCGCGCTTCATTGGCACAGGAAAAAAAATTCAACGGCACTCTGCTTACCGGAGCAAAAAATATGCGGGACATTTTTTGGCAGATTAAATTTACAGCCAAACCGGGAGATGTTGTGCTTTTAAGCCCGGCCTGCGCTTCGTTTGACATGTTTAAAAACTACAAGGACAGGGGGGAGCAGTTTAAAATTTTTGCAGAAAATTTTAAATAATTTCAAATTCCCAATTTCAAATATCAAAAACTGGCTAACTTATTTGAAAATTTAAACTTGATTTTAAATTTGTAATTTGATATTTGGCATTTACTGGTATGGCAATAAAAAAATCAAACCTGAAAATTGACCGCGGCCTCTTATTTATAGTCCTTGCTTTGCTGGCCTATGGCTTAGTTGTGCTCTATTCAGCCTCCACTGTTGACTCATTTGCTGACTTTGGCAATACCAACCATTACATTATTCATCAGGCTCTTTACGGAGGGGGGTTAGGGCTAATTGGCCTGTTCGTATGCTCAAAAATTGATTACCATTATTGGCAAAAATACCTGCCCCCTTTAATTTTTATTTCCCTCCTGCTTTTATTGCTTGTAAAAATTCCAGGGCTTGGCGTTTCAGCCAGCGGCGCTGACCGCTGGATACACTTTGGCCCAATTTCCTTCCAGCCCGCAGAACTATCCAAGCTGGTGGTTATTTTTTACCTTGCCAGCTGGGTGGACAAAAAACGCGGAGAATTCCACGACTTTTACTACGGCCTGCTGCCCTCGCTTTGCATAATCGGCCTTTTCGCGGGGCTGATTTTATGGCAGCCTGATTTTGGCACTATGCTGGTGCTTTTATTAGTCGCTTTTTTTATTTTGTTCGTAGGCGGGATTCCCTGGAAATATTTTTTTTACAGCGGGTTCTTCGGGACACTCAGCCTTTACTTGTTTATAAAAATTGAGCCTTACCGCGTTAAACGGCTGGCGACTTTTTTTAACCCGTCACTTGATCCCAAAGGCATAAGCTACCAAATTAACCAAGCCTTGCTGGCAATTGGCTCGGGGGGCTGGTTCGGCTTTGGTTATGGGCTTTCACGGCAAAAGCACAAATATTTGCCTGAAGTAATGAACGATTCCATATTCGCGGTATTCGGCGAGGAACTGGGGTTTATAAGGGTTATGGTTGCCATTTTGCTTTTTGCCAGTTTTGCCGTAAGGGGTTTTCAAATAGCCAAAAATGCGCCGGATAACTTTGGCAGGCTGGTGGCTGTTGGCATAACATCGTGGATAACCCTCCAAGCTTTAATAAATATTGCCGCCATAATCAACCTGCTCCCGTTAACCGGAATCCCTTTGCCATTTTTTTCCTATGGCAGCACTGCGCTTATTGCCAACCTTTCCGCCGTTGGAATTTTGCTTAACATTTCGCGTTATAGCCATCGTGGCAGTTTAAAAAATTTATAACTGCCTGCCTTTACAAACTACGAATCGGTTACTAATATACCAACGCGAACTATAATGAGAAATGAACAAATCTAAAAAAATAAAACTCTACACCTATCACGGAAGGCATATACCCATAAAACTGGAAACCGGCCAAAGGCGCCTTAAAATTCTGGCAAAAATTGCCGACAGGCTTTTTGATTTTTTTTACTCGACAGGCCTTATGGTTTTGAACTTCATCCAGGCGGCGGTAGGATTTTTAATCCTAGCCTGTTTTCATACCGGCAGCCTGATTGTAAATTCTGCCTCTAAAACTTTTTCAAAAGCCAAAAACGATTTTGTAAAAACCAAAGGGCTCTGGCCCAAACGCTTTAGCCTGCTGTGGCAGGCCCAGTACGCCAAAACTTTGCTTTTATTTTTAGGCATCATCGGCGCGGCCTGGGCCGGGGTCGGCTCCCTGCACCTAATTGCTAAAGGTATTGAGATAAAAAATAAAATTGTAAATTCGGCCTTCTTAGGCAACTCCTACCTTTCACAGGCCAAGGACGCGCTGGCTGCCCAGGACTTTGGCCAGGCTCAAAACCGTTTTGGCATGGCTTACCAGGCCTTTAGCCGGGGACAGGCGCAAATTAAGGAAAGCGGAGAGGCCCTTAACCAGCTGCTGAATTTGGTGCCCCAAAAAAGGGACGCTGACAGGCTGCTTGAAGCGGCCAGCCTGGTGGCGCAGGCCGGCCAGGATTCAATAACCTTCCAACAGCAGGCAAAAAACATAAAACTCAGCGCCGCCGGGATTAACGCCGTCCAGGGCCAGACAACCGAAATTTTTGCCCGCCTGGAAGACGTGTTAAACCAAAGCTTACAAAAAATTTCCCGCGCCGCCGAACTTGTCGGCCAAGTTGGCCAAAATAACCTGCCAAAAAGCAACCGAGAAGCTTTTGTGGATTTAAAAAGCAAGCTTTTCGCGGCTCAACTGGCTCTAAGCAACTTTAAGGACGTATTTGATTTGAGCAAAAATTTTCTGCTTGGGAATAAAACAGTTTTAATTTTATTTGAAAACAACAACGAGTTAAGGGCCTCCGGCGGCTTTATAGGCACTTTCGGAGCTTTAAAAATGAGGGACGGGAATATTAACAAAATACAAGTCAGCAGCGTTTATGACCTGGACGGACAAATAAGGGAAAAGATCAAACCGCCCATGCCTATTTTAAGCATAAACGACAGGTGGTTTTTGCGCGACGCCAACTGGTTTGCCGACTTTCCTTCCAGCGCGAAAAAAGTCAGCAACTTTTATGAGCTGGAGGGCGGGGAAACCCCGGACTTGATAATAGCCGTCACGCCAAATATAATTGTTGACTGGCTCAAAATAACAGGCCCGGTCAGCTTGCCAAAGTATGGGGTGGTTTTAAACGCCGACAATTTTATAGAACAAACCCAGGCCATAACAACGCTAAGTAATGACCTGCCTACTAACGAACCAAAACAAATTTTGGCTGACTTGTTTCCGTTGCTGCTGCAAAAAATCAGCGCCGTAGAAGCTTCTCAATGGCCGCAGGTTATCCAAAGCCTCCAGGACAATTTAAGCCAAAAACAAATTGTGGTTTACGCCAAAGACCCGAACCTCCAAAAACAGCTGGCGGCTTTCCATTGGGACGGCGGTATCCAGGATGCTGACAGAGACTATCTTTCAGTTGTGTCCAGCAACTTAGGCGGCACTAAAACCGACCTGGCCATGGACCAGCAAGTGAATTTAACCACGACAATAGGGGAGGACGGCTCGGTCACTAACGAACTGTTAATTACCCGCACCAATAAAATGCCAGACTTGCCGCAGACCAAAAATTCAGACTTTTTAAGGGTCTATGTGCCTTTGGACAGCAAACTGGTTAACAATATTGGCTTTGATTATAAAAAATTAAACTACCCCGACAGCCAAAAATACAAAATTGACGGCGACGTTTATGAGTGGCAAAAAAACTCAGTAACCGATAACCTTACAGGTACAATTATCGGCCGGGAATCCGGCAAAACTTTTTTTGGCAACTGGCTGGAACTAAAAGGAGGGGAAAGCAGGACAGTCAAGCTGGTTTACCGCCTGCCTTTTAGGCTGGCTGACGTAGACAGGTACAGCCTGCTTGTCCAAAAACAAATCGGCGCCCAAAACAATAATTTTAACTGGGCTGTGAACTTTTCGGAGCGAAAAATTGAGTGGAAAAACTTTGACGCCAACAGCCTGGATACAAGCTCCCTTGCTTCTGGTATAATACTTAACAAAGATTACTTCTTTGGCCTAGTTTTTGGGAAAAGATAAAGACTTTTTATGTTTAAAAAAATCCTTTCTTTAGAGCAAAAATTTTCCATAACCAAGGCCGCGTTCATTGTAGGTTTTTTTGCGTTGCTTTCAAAATTCGTCGCGCTGGTCAGGGACCCGCTGTTTACATCCCACTTTGGCGGGGACAAAATTTATATTTTAGACATTTACAACGCCGCCTTCCGCGTGCCGGATTTTATCTTTAGCGTCTTTATCCTCGGCACGCTTTCGGTGGCGCTCATTCCGGTATTTGTGGACTTAGTCGTAAAAGATAAAAAAAGGGCGCAGGCATTCGCCAACACTATAATCACGCTGACGATGTTGGTTATGGGCGGGGGATTTATTTTGCTCTATATTCTTGCCTGGCCAATTACCAAACTTTTGGTACCGGGTTTTTCCGCTGACTCTTTAAGCCAAGCCGTGGGGCTAACGCGGATAATTATCCTGTCGCAGATAATTTTCACGCTTTCCAACACCTGCACCAATATTCTTTATTCCTACAAGCGTTTTATAATGGCTGGCGTCGCGCCCATCCTATACAACATTGGCATAATTGCCGGCATCCTTTTCTTTTATCCGCGCTTTGGCATCCCGGGCTTGGGCTACGGCGTTTTGTTGGGAGCGGCCTTGCATTTAATTGTCCAGTTGCCGGAACTTGCCAGGACTTCTTTTAAGCTAAGGCCGGCCTGGAATTTGGATGATGCTGCAATAAAACAATTCCTGAAACTTTATTTGCCGCGCATTTTCGCCATAGACTTAAGCGTGGTCAGCCTGCTAGTTGCCACTTTCATCGCGTCCAATTTACAAACCGGTTCCATTGCCATTTTTACCTTGGCCGTTAATTTGCTAAGCCTGCCCGTAAGCATTATCGCGCTTTCTTTGGCAACCGCAATCTTCCCTTCACTTTCAGAAAAATTCGCGCTTGGCGATGAAGCGGGATTTTTGGCAATGCTCAAAAAAACTTTTATCCAAATTTTGTACTTTATGATTCCCTTAACTTTGCTTATGCTAATTTTCCGCGCCCAGGGCGTTAGGCTTTACTTGGGCCACGGCAAATTCACCTGGGAAAATACCATTTTAACTTTTAGCGTACTGGGAGTTTTGGTTTTTGCGCTTATAAGCCAGAGCCTTACGCCGATTTTCGCCCGGGCTTTTTACTCGCGCCAAAATACAATTACCCCCGTCACCATAAATTTAATCGCGCTTATGGTTAACATAATCCTGGCCTTCGCCCTAAAAGGCCGCTACGGCATAATCGGCGTAGCCGCGGCCTTTTCCATTGCCAGCATTTTTAACGCCATTACCCTATTTATTGTCCTGCGCGCCCATCTTTACAAACACTCACACAATACAGTGGCGCTTAAAGAGTTTGACGACGACCTCGTCGCCACAACCTTCAAAATTGTTTTAGCCAGCGTGTTTATGGCCTTAACCAGCTACGCCAGCCTGTATGTTTTCGCGCCATTGGTCCACACTGACACGGTTTTGGGCCTTCTGATCCAGGTTGGCTGCTCCGGCATCTTAGGTTTAATAGTTTTCTTTGCCGCCAGCACTCTTTTGAAGTTAAGAGAAAGCCAGATAATTTTGGATTATATTAAAAAGGTTCTAAGTTTCCTGTAGTTAGCCCATTTATGGGCTGTCCGAAATATTAACAGCTGATAAATCAGCTAACTACCCAAAGAGCAAAGAACGGCGCAACTGCTCTTTCTTTTTGCCCAAAAAAAAGCTAAAATATCCTTATGCCTAACTTGGAAAACATAAGAAATTTTTGTATTATCGCTCATATAGATCACGGAAAGTCGACTCTAGCCGACCGGCTTTTGGAAGTGACGCACACGGTTGAGAAAAGGGAAATGAAGGCACAGCTTTTAGACCAAATGGACTTGGAGCGTGAAAGGGGAATAACCATCAAACTCCAGCCGGTTAGGATGAACTATAACTATAACAATAAAGATTACATACTAAATCTGATTGACACACCAGGGCACGTAGATTTTACTTATGAAGTTAGCCGATCGTTGGCTTGTTGCGAGGGCGCAATTTTAGTAGTCGATTCAACTCAAGGAATCGAGGCACAAACTTTAGCAAACGTCTACCTCGCCATGGAACATGACCTTAAACTTATTCCCGTCGTGAATAAAATAGACTTGCCGAATTCCGACAGGCAAACCACTGCGGATGAACTTAAAAGGACTTTTGGGTTTACCGATGATGAAATTCTTTACGCCTCGGGTAAAACCGGCGAAGGCGTGGAAGATATTTTAAAAGCCGTTATTGAACGCGTGCCTGCGCCAAAAGGGGATAGCAGTAAACCTTTTACTGGACTGATATTTGATTCGCTCTATGACATTCACCGCGGCGTAGTAGTTTTTGTGCGCGCGATTGATGGTCAGCTCAAGAATAGAGAAAAAATTTATATGATAGGCTCTAAAACCCAAGCCGAGAGTTTGGAAGTCGGCTATTTCCATCCGCAAATGCAAAAGTCAGACGAAATAAAAACCGCGGAAGTCGGCTATATAGTTACCGGGTTGCGCGATGTTTCTAAGGCGCGCGTTGGCGACACCATCACGCTCTTTGACAGAAAAACCGACGTCCAGCAACTCCCGGGCTACAAACACGTGAAGCCCATGGTTTACGCGACTATTTTTCCTGTGTCTGGCGATGACTATCCTGTTCTGCGCGATGCAATGGATAAATTAAAGCTAAGTGATGCGGCATTAGAATTTGAACCGATTAATATCCCGTCAATAGGTTTTGGTTTCCGCACCGGCTTCCTTGGTCTTTTGCATATGGACATTGTGCAGGAAAGATTAACTAGAGAGTATAATCTTGATTTAGTTCTCACAGCTCCATCAGTCGCTTATCACATTACCACCAGCGCGGGCAAAGATTTGCTCATCCACAACCCGGCCGAATTTCCGGACCCCAGCATCATCAAAGACATTTACGAGCCGTGGATGAAAGTGGAAATTTTAACGCCCCAGGAATATATTGGCCCCATTATGGAAATTGCCACCCAGCGCCGCGGCATTAGCAAAGACATAAAATATATTGGCAACACGCGCGTGGACATGCATTTTGAAATGCCGCTCAACAATATTATTTTAGATTTTTATGATAAGCTAAAATCCGTCTCCTCCGGTTATGCCAGCTTAAATTATGACTTTATAGAAGAGCGGATAGGGGATTTAGTAAAAGTAGATATTGTCGTGGCAGGCGAACCCGTCCCGGCCCTTTCCGCCATAATGCACCGCAGTGTTGCCCACACAGACGGCAAAGAGCTGGTAGAAAAACTTAAAACCCTAATCCCCAAACACCAATTTGAAATAGCCATCCAAGCCGCAATAGGCGGTAAAATTGTCGCGCGCGAAACCATAAGCGCCCTGCGCAAAGACGTAACCGGCTACCTCTACGGCGGCGATGTTACCCGCAAAATGAAACTCCTAAACAAGCAAAAAAAGGGTAAAAAAAGGATGAAGCAAATAGGCAGGGTCGAGATACCACAGGAGGCATTCCTTGCCGTACTTAAAAAATAAACAGATTGGGAGAGCGGCGCCCTAAACCCGACCCGCCTCCGGCGGGGAGTGGTTTAGGGTAGAAATTCCCCAAGAAGCTTTCTTGGCGGTTTTGAAGAAATAACACTCTCCACGGCTAAAAAATACTCTGAAATAGCATATTGTTTTTTATTTTAGCCTTTGATACAATAGAATTATGGACATGACTGATGATCAAAAAAATGAATCAGCAAAAAGTTACCGGGAACTTTCTTCGATAGAATTACAATTCGCCACAAGACGAGTTTCCGAATTGGCTGATGAATTTACACGACTAGAGGTCCAAATCGCAACTATTCTTACGGCTTTTGCGGGACTCTTTTTAAGTTATTTTAATCAAAAAATTCAGGGTCTGTCGCTTACTATAATATTCGGATTAAAGTTTATGTATGCGTCGGGTCTTTTTTTCCTTATAGCTTCATTGTCTATGGGGTTGATTCATATAAAAAGAAAAGAGAAATGGTGGGACGATATGACAAATGAAAAAGGCCTTAAGCGAGACAACTGGATTAAAGCTACTCAGGGCAAAATGCCTTTTGACGAAGCAAAAGCCTTCCACAATGGGACATCATTAGGGAAACAAGGTGTAGTTGTTAGCCCTAAATGGACATGGATGCTTCAAACAATATGCTTAGGGCTAGCCATCATATTACTTTTTGTACTTTTTTTAGTATTTCTTTTTCATTAAATAATATGCTATAATTATATATATGAAAAAAGATACTACAATAATGCTTCCTTAATAGGAATAAAATAATCGTGTTTTCCTCTTAAACACGCATGTTTTAGAATGCAAAAAATCGGCAAACTGCCGATTTTTTGTTATTTACAAAAACTTGGTTTAGGTATATGCTAACATATATAATTAATCATAAAACATGAAAATACTAACTTTTGGTTTATTGGTTTTTGCTTTAATACTGAGCTTGACTCTAGGCGGCCATACTGCTCAAGCGAGGGGTCGTTATGGCAGTTTCAGGGTGGGTGGCTATACAAGCAGCGGCAAAGGAAGCCACTATATCGGAGGCTACGTCCGTTCCTGTACTGGCTGGGCTTGCAGATAATAATTTTTATATAATGAAATTAAAGTATAAAACTAGCTTGGTTTTCCTAGTTTTAGCTTTAGTTAGCGCTGGCTGTGGCAACGAAACGATCAATGTTAATAAAGGCGGCTCTTCAAGTTATCAGGCTAGTGAGAATAAAAAAACTATTTCTAGACAAGAAGCTGTCAATGAGTACTGGGATGAAATAAAAGAAAATGTTGACGGGACAGAAACCGTAGAGGCATGCTCTAATGAATCTGGCAGTTGTTATGATTTAGATGCCGACGTCTCAAACGGTACCATAGAGACAATACATTTTACTAATGGCGGGCATTTGGATTTCTCTGCTGATATTGATAACGACGGCTCTGCTTCGGACTCAGACGTTAATGGCAATAATTGGGATTTTACTTTGGATATGGATTCGTCTATAGTTGATGACGCAATAGAAAATTGGGCGGGTAATAATGGCTATGCAATCGAATAAAATAATATTAAAGCTACTCATTGCGACATTATTCGTGAGTGGCATTTTTATTTATGCTCCAAAAGTTAGAGCATACGGAGAATGTACTCAATATGGGATAATGTCCATGTACGACAGTCTGACAGATAGTTGCAAATGCATGAGTGGCTACGTGTTTAGTACAGGGCTTTTGGGAACTCCCTATTGCGTATCCGCAGATCAAGTCTGCAAAGAAAAGTATGGCTATAATGCGAGGTCAGATTACTCAGGAGGGTCTTGCAAGTGCGGTTATGGATACAGTTTTGCTAAAGATTCTATTGGCAGAACTCAATGCATATCAGAAGATGACCAATGCCATGACCAGCTCGGCTACAATTCTCGTTATAACAGTCTAAGAGATGTTTGTGAGTGTGGATACGGCTATGTAATTAGTGGCGGCACATGTCAGTATGGTAATACGGTTTGCAGAACAGAACATGGACTTTATTCAGATTATAATAGTCTAAATAATAAATGCGAGTGTGATAGCGGCTACACTTTTGACGACAGTAATCAATGCGTAAAAAAACAAAATAATGCTTACTTTTACTTAAAGGAGGTTGACACTGATAATAAACAGGCAATTATTAAAAGTGAGTTCGATTATACCTACTACCTAATCAAGTACGGAATTGGTTGCTATAGTTCAAGCATAAAAAGATATTTGCGCAACGATATAGTCGTAAATCTAGGAACGGACTTTGATTTGGATACTTGGGATAAAATTGTGTTACAAGACGATAATGAGACCTGTGACATAACTAATGTACAGCGAGCATCTTCATCCACCACACTAACACCAGACGATGAACCTACTTACACTTATGTTCCCCCTACGCCTATAATTACACCCTCGCCTGCCCCAACGAATAACAACCTAGCGTCAATTCAGCCTAAAACATGTAAGGAAGGCCAAACACTAACTTTAGATAAGCAAAAGTGCGTATCCATTCCAGTTAATTCTCATCCTACTTTGAATAGTAACAAAGATATTTGGAAATGTAATGATGGCTATAAGGAACTAGGGAGCAGCTGTATAGCTAGCTTGATTCAAAAACAGACTACGAGTACGCCGGAAAATATTTCTGTAGAAAGCAAGTCCCAAGATAAAACAAACCTTATAACTACCAACGATAAGAGTGCTAATAGCGGTGAAGAAAAAAAACCAGGATATGTCAAAAGATTTTTCGGAGGCATCGGTAACTTTTTAAAAAATATATATAACTGGTTTAAATAAAGTCCATAACTCGCCGATTTTT
Source organism: Candidatus Doudnabacteria bacterium (assembly GCA_023245895.1). GTDB lineage: Bacteria > Patescibacteriota > Doudnabacteria > UBA920 > UBA920 > PALSA-1336. The sequence continues at coordinate 21,939 of JAHFJJ010000012.1, read as the reverse complement.
TGTTATAATAACCATCTAACAATTAAACTAAAAATATATGCCCAGTAGAGCTTCTTTGAGAACTATAGGCTGGTTTGCTGGATTTTAAAGTAGTCAGAGTTGATTGTAATGCCTCGAGTAGGCAAACAATCTCAAAGAAATTCTACTGGGTATGGGAAAAGTTGTACATTTTGAAGTGCCGGCGGATCCTAAGGAACTATTCGCGCGAATAGTTCCTTAGGTGTGATTAACTTGGCATAAATATATTTATATTATACAATTTAGCTATGGCTATTAATTGGAGCAAGATTTACAAGAAATACAAAGGTTTGTGGGTGGCTTTAGAAAGCGACGAAGTCACGGTTATTAGTAGTGGCAAAACGGCTAAACAAGCTTGGGAAATGGCCAAAAAAAAAGGTTTTAAAGAACCCATTTTACACCGTGTGCCTACGGAAATTGTAACTTACGTAGGCAGTGGTTGGTTATGACGTTAAAATTTAAGTACAAAAAAGTTTCCTTATCCGAAAAGATACCTCTTTTCGGATTTTCTATCCTACGGCCGATTATTCCGGTGCAATTACTGGGAGGCGGAGAAAAAATCAACTACGAAGTCCTGCTGGATTCCGGCGCTGACACTTGTGTTTTTGACGGCAGCATAGGCGAACTACTAGGGCTTGATGTTAAAGCCGGAACTCCTATGCAATTTGGCGGAGTCCAAAACGCTACGGCCGGAAAAGCTTATTTGCATACAATCAACTTGAGTCTTGGTGGACATAGATTTGCCATACCAGCCATTTTTTCTTACGATCTTTCCAACAAAGGCTACGGAATTTTGGGACAAAAAGGTTTTTTTGAACTTTTTAAAGTAAACTTTGATTATCAAAAGGAAGAGATTGAAATAAAAAAGGCCCTATAAGGACAAAAACCTTATAGGGCGAACTTTTCTGCTCGTGATAATAAAATATTATCACATTTCACAAACTTATCAAAATCTAACAATTAAACTAAAAATATATCGGAAAAGTTGTACATTTTGAGGTGCCGGCGAGCTTCTAGGTACTATTCGCGCGAATAGTACCTAGGTAGTAAACGGGTAACCTCGAAATTCAGAATGATAAATTTGACAGCATTTTTGATGTACGCTATTATGTACATAGAAAGGAAATCGCTTTATGGACACAAAAACAACCTTATCAATTTCTCAGGCCAGGGCCAGAATTTTTGACCTTGCTGACCAGGTACAAAAGCCCGGAAGAGTTTATACTTTTACCGACAAAGGCATGCCCAAAGCGGTTATGCTTTCGGCGGAGAAGTACGAAAGCTTGCTTGAAACAATAGAAGTAATGAGGATTTTCCCCAATTTGGACAAAGATATTGCCCAAGTGCGCAGGGACATAAAAAGCGGAGCTTATAAAAAATATACGACTTTGGAGCAACTGTTAGCAAAAGACAATGCGCTACACCCTAATAATAAAACCAAAAGCCGAAAAGCACTTCGAAAAAATTCCTAAGGAATTTCAGCAAAAAATAAAAATTGCTTTTTTGGCATTGGCTGAAGACCCATTTTTAGGGAAAAAGCTTTCTGGCAAATACTCAGGCCAGTATTCTTTGCGGGTTTGGCCTTATAGAATAATTTATGAAATTTATAAAAATCAGTTGATGATTGTTGTTGTAGATGTAGACCATAGGCAAGGAGTTTATAAATAAAGTTATCTAACAATTAAACTAAAAATATATGGGAAAAGTTGTACATTTTGAGGCGCCGGCGGCCCCTATGGTACTATTCGCGCGAATAGTACCATACCCATACAATCGGCAAAAGGCCGATTTTTTGTTATAATTAGTTTCAAGGTTTTGTACAGGCATAAAAATAAAATCATGGCGAAAGATATAAAACACAAAGAATTTGTTAAGACTTTGACGAATGTTGATTATTTGCGCATCGAATTCTACAAAAATAAAGGCAAAAATTGTTAAATTTTGCCTTATATACGAAGCCTTGATAAATAATCAAATTCATACTATACTAAGGATAGATAATTCACACGGTAGCATCCCCCACAAACACGTCTACCACAAAAACAAGAAACAAATAAAAACTTTACTCTCTAAAAATCCCCACTTAGCTTTTAACGACGGCCAAAAGTTTATTTTAATTAACTTTCAAAAAATTAAAGATAATTATTTATTTTCGTCATAATTTTATGAGCACAGCATTCATACAAAAAAATATCCGTCTTTCTCTTGAATTTGACACCTACGCTTCCCGTAATCCAGGAGTCTACGACAAAATACCAAATGGCAGTTGGGTGGTTTTGACAGTAAGGGGAGACGAAAAATTTAATCGAGAAAGTCGCTCTACTGTCGGTATTGCACAAATAAATAAAGCTAAGGTAATTGAGGCGAGGAAAGAAGGCTCTCGTTGGAAAATCGCCAAATTTGTAACTGCATAATATAATTACACAAAAAAATCGGCAAAAGGCCGATTTTTTTGTTGCAAATTAACTTAGCCTGATCTATAGTATTACCAAGATTCAAAAGGAGGCTATGGATGAGATTAGTTGCCATGTACAATAGGGATTTTGCCAGGCAGTTCTTCAACCGAAGCGTGGCTCCTTATATTGGAAAGCAGGGATTTTTATCCCTAACGCAGGCTGAAGCCGATTATCTCGCTATCCGGTTTGAGGCGTCTGCTGCAGTTTCTCTGAACAACGACTTGGCTTGGCCACGATGGACTTACGATTTGCGTTCGCTGGCAATGGCAGCCGAAAGAGGAACGAGCCGTTCTGCTTCCCAGCGGATTGAGACAGTAGCAAACCGGCTTATGTTCAATGAAGGCTTCATGGCACTAGGGGGACTGCATACTCTAAAGGACTTACCGCCGACTGATAACCAGAATTTGAGAATCCTGAGCGCTCTCTACATGAGCGCATCCAAAGGGGCGTTTAGGAAGGGGGAGGAGCGACAGGTACTCCGCTGCATATCGTTCAACGCCCCAAAATGGGTTAAGTTGCTCGGAGAGGCCCGTGAGAAAGAATGCACAGACATTTTACGAGACCCACGATTCAAATACCCTCACCTTATTCTTCCCGGCGATGACTAAGCTCGCCCCACCCAGTCACAGGTGGTGCAAACGAAATTCTTTTCGCTTGCACCACCTCACTTCTTTCATTTCGGCAAACCGCCGATTTTTTGTTATAATTAGCAGGTAAAATTCTTTTATGAACAACCCTTTAGTTTATCTTTTCCAAAAAATGTGGACGTATGCCAAGGGCAACCGCGGGAATGTAATTTTTTACATTTTACTTTCCGCGGCTTCAACCTTATTTGCGGCTCTTGAACCGCTGATTGTGGGCCTTTTTCTTAACAGCCTGCAAACATACGGCGTCCACAGGGAAACCCTGCCCCATTTATTTTTTATTCTAAGCCTCCTGCCCGTTCTTGAGGTATTCTGTTGGGCATGCCACGGGCCGTCCAGGTATATGGAAACCAAAAATGCCTTTATGGTCAGGAGGAACTATAAAAACTTCCTTTTGCGCGGGACAATGGCCCTGCCTATGGAGTGGCACACCAACCACCACTCGGGCGATACCATAGACAAAATTGAAAAAGGCACCACGGCTTTGTTTAATTTTTCGGAAAGGACATTTGAAGTTTTGCAGGGGGTTATCCATTTGGCCGTGGCTTTTGGCGTAATGTTCTTTTTTAACCGCCTTGCCGGCCTGGTTGCCCTGCTAATAAGCATTCTTACCTTTTACGTCCTGGCGTTATTCGACAGGCGGCTGGTTCCGGGCTACAAAATTGTCAACAAAATGGATAACACCATTTCCGCCAAAATATTTGACGCCTTAAGCAACGTAACAACCGTAATTATTTTGCGGGTTGAAACGCTGGTCTTAAAATCCATAGACGGTTTTATTAAAAAGCCTTTCGCGCGGTTTAACATCAACAGCAAGCTCAACGAATGGAAATGGTTTTCCGCTTCCATTTTTGGCCGGCTGGCAGTTGTCGCGGTTATTAGCATTTACCTTTTTTCCAACGCGACCACAGGCACGGTTTTGGTGGGGACAATTTACATCCTTTACGGTTTTACCAACCAAATCCGCGATACTTTTTATAAGTTTGCCTATCTTTACAACGACATTGTCCGCTACAGGGCTTCTGTAAGCAACACCGAAGAGCTTTCCAAAGATTTCCAGGATGTGGCTTTGGCTGAAGAAAAATACCTGCCAAAAAATTGGTCAACAATTGGAATTGGCGGCCTGTCTTTTTCTTACCACGCCGAAGACGGCGCCGACCTTCATTTAGACAGCATTTCCCTGCTTGTTAAAAAGGGAGAAAGGATTGCGTTAATTGGCGAGAGCGGGGGAGGCAAAAGCACTTTTTTAAAAGTTTTACGCGACCTGTACCATCCAAAAACCTTGAACTTAACTATAAATGACCGGCATATTGCGGATGGTTTTAAGGCAATTAGCGATTCAATTTCTTTGATTCCGCAGGACCCCGAGATATTCGCAACGACAATTAGGGAAAATATTACACTTGGGGTTGAATATGCAGAACAGCATTTAAAAATTTTTACAGATATGGCCCTTCTTACGCAAGTTATCGATCGTTTGCCCAAAGGTCTAGAGTCGTCAATTGTAGAAAAAGGCGTCAATCTAAGCGGTGGGGAAAAACAGCGGCTTGCGCTGGCCAGGGGGCTCTTGGCTTCCGTGGACAAAGACCTTATACTTTTGGATGAACCCACCAGCAGTGTGGATTTCCAAAATGAACTGGAAATATTCAAAAATATTTTCTCCGCTTTTCCCAAACAAACTATTATTGCCTCTGTCCACCGCCTGCACTTGCTGTCGCTTTTTGATGCCGTCTATTTTTTTGACGACGGCAAAATAATCGCCTCCGGCAGTTTTGAAGAGCTAAAAACTTCTTCCAAGGCCTTCCAAAAACTTTGGGCAAAATACATTAAGACAAGGGATGCCTAACTAAAAATATTTAGAAAAGCTCTGCATTTTTAAAATCTTCTGAACATCTAGGAACTATTCGCGCGAATAGTTCCCTATCTGCACAACCGGCAAAAAGCCGGTTTTTTGTCATTGACTTTTTTAAACAAATGTTTTAATGTTTGTATTATTATCTGCCGGGTTGGCCGGTAAACAAATTGGAGGAAACCAGAGATGGCGAATAGACAGAAGAAGCTCCATGTTGGAAGAGCAGTTGTGGACGGCGAACCGATGCTTATTATTGGGTACGCGGAAGAATGCCCCTTTCAATCCGGCCGCTCATCCGGCGGCTCAGAGCGTTCAAAAAGCGCAAATAGTCGGAAAACCAAGCAATAAAGGCTTTCGAGCATCGGCCAGGAAGCCAATCAACTGCTGACTTCCCGACCCTAACCCGAAGCGCGCTGGTTACCACCGGCGCGCTTCGTTTATCTATCATTTCAAACAAAATATTTTTTTTGCTATAATTAAGTTGGAAACGGAAATTTTAATTTATCGTTCTATTATTTATCAATAATTAAAACCTGGGAGGCAAATTTATGGGAAAAGTTGTACATTTTGAGGTGCCGGCGGATGATATGGCAAGGGCTAGTAAGTTTTATGCCGATGTATTCGGCTGGCATAATATTCCTATGCCGCAAATGAATTACACAATGGCCCACAGCGGCCCAACGGACGACACCAACGGCATGCCGCAGGCAGCCGGGTTTATTAACGGCGGCATAATGCAGAGAAAAGACATTAAAAGCCCGACCATTGTTTTGGACGTGCCAAACGTTGATGCGGCTGTGGAAAAAGCCGTTGTCGCGGGCAGTAAAGTAATCCGCCCCAAAGTTAAAGTAGGGGACATGGGCTACGTAGCCTATGTTACTGATAGCGAAGGCAACACCATCGGCGTTTGGGAAACGATTCCGAAGGCAAGTTAATTTTAAAACTTTATTAGAATCCCATAATAGACTAATTCGTGGGAATTAGCCTATTATGCAAAACCGGCGCAAGCCGGTTTTTTGTTGACTTTTTAAGCAAAGAAGATAAATACAACAATATCATTACTCTGCTATTTTTGTATTGACCTAACTGCCAAAAGGGAATATCATTCCTACACGTTTCAAACGCACCTGTAAAAGGGGAAAGGAGGAAAACCTATGCCAAGATGGATTCCTGTGGTCGTAACGCAGGCACAAGCAGAAATCATAAAACAACAAGTGGGAGCGGGGCTTGGAGCCAGGGGGATTGCCAAGCTTAATTTGCCGGAACTGGAAGGGCTAAACTACAAACGGATACACTCAGTAATTAGAAGCAGCGGCCTATGCAATCCGAGAAAGGTTAAAGGAATTTTGGCCGGCCAAAAGCAAATGACAGCCCGTAAAAGACGCGACATTATAGCTTTCCTCCAAGAAGCAGGAAGCACACTGACTAACGTAGAAGTCGGCGTCAGGTTCAACGTTTCGCATCCGACAGTCGGGCTTTTGAGAAAGCAGCTCAGCTTCACAGCCGACCAGCGGGACAACTACGCAAAAAATGTACAGGCGGAAAGACGAAAAAACAAAAAAAGCTTCCACAAAAAAAGGCGAGTCAAACTTTTTCTTACAATGTGCTGGAAGCAAAAGCAAATGGAAGCCGAGGGGAGCGCTCAATCCAAAAGAGAATGTCCGGCCTGCGGGCGTGAATGGTTTGCCACGCCTGACTTTTACAATTTTTACAAGGGCAAGGCTTCGGACTGGTGTAAAATCTGCATGAGTGAAAAAAGCAGGTTAATGTACGAGGGATTGCCGTGGCCAAAAATTTGTGCGGAAATCCGAAGACGATTCTGGGTAAAAGCCAAGTTTGAAAAAGGCACTTTAGAATCCAGACAACTTTCTGATTTAAGGCATAATAAGATGAAGCCGTGCAAAGGCGGGTGCGGAGACATTTTTTGGGACAGCCCTGAATTCTTCCATTCCGTAACTAAAGACGGCTTTACGGCTGTGTTGGATACTTGCCTGGAGTGCCCAATCTGACTAACCCACCCGTTTACCGAAAGCTTTGCATCCAACTGGCAAGATAGGATTTTTATATCGGCTCCTGTTCCTGACTGTGAGCCGATTTTTTTATGATCAAAATAAAATCGCCTAACCAATTGTAGGCGAATGTGCGGGCGGCTTGGAAGATTCCATGCCGCCCAAAGAAACATTACAACTTCTTCTTAAGGTCGCTGAGCCTCATCGGACTGGTCTCGTCTACTGTCTTCCTTCCCGTATGAGGGTTATAAACTGCCGGATAAACGGTGGCCTCTTTTTTGGTCCAGTCTTCCTTCCAGCTTATAACCCTCTTTAAAGCCTGCATATTACAAACGGCGGATTTTATGCTATAATATGTTACATAGGAGATTTAAAAAATGCCAGAAAACAATACAAAAACCATTTTAATAGTGGAAGACGACCCCATGCTTTCCCTGACCCTGAGCGACGCCTGTAAAGAAGCTGGCTACAATGTTAAGGTTGCCAACGACGGAGAGGAAGGTTTAAAAATAGCTTTGGAAGAAAAGCCCGTAGTTATTCTTTTGGACATTATGATGCCAAAAATGGACGGCATGACTGTGCTAAAAAACCTTAACGCCCAACAGCCGGAGCCAAAAAGCAGAGTCTTTATGTTTACCAATGTAAATGATGTTGAAAAAATTTCCGAGGCAATCCAGGAAGGGGCTGTAGGTTACTTTATGAAAGCCCAAACGCCCATTAAAGAAATCCTTTCCAAAGTTAAGGAGCAAATGGATAAATCGGGCACATCAGCAGGCAGGTAATGCAAATTATTAGGCCTAAAAAATTGTTTTGGCCAATAAGTAAGCGGTCTCTAGACAAAAACCTTAATATGTGCTATACTTATATCCGCAATTACTTATGGCAGAAATATAGTCGAATTTCCTGGACATAGGCGAATTTGCGATCTAATTATCTAAAATATTACTACAATGATGAATGGTGTAATTAAGAAACTTATTTCTGACAAAGGCTTTGGCTTTATTGCCGTTGCCGGCCAGGAAAAAGATATTTTCTTTCACAGCAAAGCTTTGGTTGGCGTTACTTTTGAAGAACTCCACGAAGGCGATGCCGTTACTTTTGATACCGAAGAATCCCCCAAAGGGATGAACGCTGTCAACGTAAAGAAAGCTTAATCTTCTTTCAAAAAAATCCTCCACCCTTAGGTGGAGGATTTTTTGTTTGTCCCGTTAGAGAATGCGATAAATATCAACGGCTGATAATTATTAACAAAATCTTTTATGGGTCAAATTTTGTATCTTCGTTAGTTCTCTAACGGGATTACATACCGGCCGGAGCCGCGGGAGCGGCAGGGGCATCTGTAGGCGGGGTTGTCGGTGCGGCAGGGGCTGGTGTTGGTTCATCTGACATAGTGTTTTTCCTTTCTAAAACTGGTTACTAATGTTGCTTAAGTATAACCTGTATGTAAGATAAAAGATAGGGCAAAATTTTATTTTTGTGTTATAATCAAAATGACATATGGTCATTTTGTCCCGAGCAGAACAAGGGAGCTCTTAAAATAATTGCTCGATAAATGCTAAGAAACAGAAAACATCTAAATAAAATAATGGCCGCTATTATGGCTATAGTGGTGCTAAGCATGATTTTGGCTTTGCTTGGCCCGGCTTTCTTAAACAAATAAGAGGCCCGTTCGACTCTCCGCCTTCGGCAAAGGCTTTTGGCGGCAGCTAAAATAATTAAATTAAAGTTTGTTGTGTTTAAATTTAACCTGTTAGAAAACGAAAAAATTATCCGGATTTACCGGCAAACGGAATCCATGCTGTTTAAACCGGCTTTGGTGGTTATGGTTTTAATTTATTTTCCCTGGTACCTCCTGCTTAAATACGGACTGGTTTTGGATTACAAAAACCTGCTTATTATTTGGACGCTGGCGGTATTAATTTACGCCCTTAACAAATACCTGCTTTGGCTGCTGAATGTAAATATAATAACTGACAAGCGCCTGGTTTGCGTTATCTACACTAACCTGCTCAATAAAAGAGTCTTGGAAAGCCCTCTTAACCAAATTTTAAACGTCAGCTTTTCAATCCACGGTTTTTGGCAGTCGCTTGTCCGGTTTGGCAGCGTGGAAGCCAGGGCCGCCGGGCTGTCTGAACCGCTGCTTTTAAAAAACCTCGCCAAGCCTTCCGAAGCCAAAGACTTCATTTGGAATGTCAAAAACCAATATATTAAGTAAACCAAAAGCCGCCTGCATGTTTTCCAAAAAAACAATCTCCTCAAAAATTGCCATTGCCGCCCTGCTTATACTGCTGGTTTTTTTGGGAAATTTGAAACTCAAACAGTGGCGGGCGCAAAGGCAGATTGAAAAAGAAAAGCTAAGCCTGAAAGAACAAGCCGAAGGCTTACAAAAGAAAAACAATGAGCTTAACCAGTCCCTGCAATACTTAAATTCCACGGGCTTTAAGGAAAGGGTGGCGCGGCAGCAGCTGGACTTAAAAAAACAAGGCGAGCAAGTTTACAGCTTTTCAGACGCCCCCAAGGTTGCCGGGGCTTCAACCGAAAAAGCTTCCGGGCCGGGTAACATCCAAAAATGGTGGGACTATTTTTTTAAAGGCAGTTAAAGCTATGCTAAAATTTTTTAAACTTTTTGGGGCAGTCGGGGTATTACTGATTTTGGGGGCGGTTTGTTTTGGCATATGGCTAAAAAACGCAAACCTGACTGCCGCCAAGCTTAAAGTTATCCGCGCGACCGGCTACCCTTTGGCGCTGGTTAACGGACATCCGGTTTTTATGGACGACTTGCTTTTAAGGTTAGCTGTGGCACAAAAAATGCAAAATGCCTGGCCGCCTTCGGCCGCCGCCGCGCAAATAGAAACAGCGGCCTATAACCAGCTAGTAGACGAGGAAAAAATTCGGCAGATTGCCGCAAAAAATAATGTTACCATAAGCCAGGGGGAAATTGAAAAAGCCTACCAGAAAGCCTCCGCCCAGCCGGACTTTTCCGCCCTTTTAGCCCAAAATCGCATAAGCCCGGCCGACTTTAAAAATTCGATATTGAGGCCAGAGCTGCTTTTGGCAGATTTACAAATTTGGTTTAACAGCCAACAGGAACTTAACCCCAAAGTTTACGCACTGGCGGCTTCTTTAGAGGAACGCTTAAAAAGCGGCGAAGACATGGCGAACATGGCGAGGGACTATACGGAAGACGGCGGCAAGCCAACGGGAGGGGATTTAGGTTTTATAAATTCCGAAGCTGTACTTTTGGAACTTAAAGAGCCTGTGGCGGCCTTAAAAACAGGCGAAATTAAAATCTTGCCCAGCCGGCTTGGATTGCATATACTTAAACAAGAAGGGCAAAATGGCAGTTTGTTGCACCTAAGGCAAATATTTTTAAAAATCACGGGCTTCGATTCCTGGCTGGCTGAACAGAAACAAAATTTTAAAATTTGGCAGCTGATAAATACGGTGCCTTAAGCGTTACCCCCTTTGGCTTGGCTCAGGACAGGCTCTGAATATGTACCTACGATTACCATTAGGCCGAAGGATGCGTTATATATTTAGAGCTTTCTAAATAATTTAAATAAATATGCAACAGGAAATTACAGATTATATTGTCCAGGCCCAAAAACATGGCTTAAGCGATTTTGAAATAAAACAAAACCTGCTCAACGCCGGCTGGGAAGCCGGACCCGTGGAGGAAGGCTTTTCTTTTGCCAAAACCGCGGAAAACCGCCCGCCGCAAAACTATAGAACAGAAATCCCATCCGCTTTAAGCCCTCTACAAAACCCCCACTCCGCGCAAAAACCACCCGGCATCCAGTCTGCTAATCCGGGCATTGCCATTTCCGAGGAGCACTTTGCCTTGTCTGCAAAGCCTGCAAGGTCATGGGGCAAAGCAATTGCCCTAACCGCCGCAATTGCAATTTTAGCTTGCGCCGGCGGAGCTTATGCTTATTACGTAAAAGTTTACAATACCCCAAACAGGGTTTGGAACAAAGCCCTGTTAACCCAAGAGCAAAGCGTTTTTAAATCTGCTTATAGTTTGACCTACAGCTTTAAGCCACAAGGGTCTGCTTCATCCACTCCCGTTAGTTTCGGCGTAAGCGGCGCTGGCTATTTTGACCGGCAGGATTTAAAGAACCCCAAATTGTCCGGCAACATCGTTCTTAGCGCAAAGGCCGACCCAATGAACATTAATTTTAATTTAGGCTACTTAATTCTAAATAAAATTTTGTATGTTGATGTAAGCACAATTCCCCAGCTTAAGGACTTTTTGGGCAAACAGGATGTGTCCTGGATAAAAATTGATCCCGATGCAATCCAAAAATACGCAAGCCAAAACACTCCCACTTCAACTTACCAAAACCCTTTTGGCCCGGGGGGAGAGTTGACGCAAGAAACTTTTGCCAAGTGGGCCAAATTGGTCAAACCGGGAACATTCTTAGCCAAAGAGGAGCTGGACGGCATAAAGGTCTATCATTTAAAAAATGAAATAGACTCCCAAGCTTTTGCTTCGGAGTTAGTTACCTCCATAAACCAAGGTTTGGCTAAATCGGGCGGCCGGCAAAAGGAAATGACTGCCGAACAAAAAAGCGCGCTTACGGCAATTATTAACAAAATCCAAATTAGGGAATTTGATACCTGGGTGGGGCAGTCGGATTACCTGGTATACAAAGTGCATATTGCGGCCAATGCTCCGTCTACCGAGGACCTTAGCGGCTCTTCCGATTTGGCCTTTGCTCCCCAAACCAAAAACCGGGATGCCCAAAGGCTGGCCGACATAATGCATTTCAGGTCGGCTTTGGAGCTTTACTATAAAGACAACGGCAGCTACCCTAAAGGCAAGGACGGAGCGGCTTTGGCTGTTCCTCCTGCCTATTTAGCCAGCTGGCCTGCCGCTCCTCAGCCGCCGGACGGAACTTGCACCGGCTACTACAATACTTACTGGTACGAACCCGCCCAAAACGGCAAAGATTATAAATTAACTTTTTGTTTGGGCAGCGACACCGGCGGATACAAAGCCGGCATCGGCGCGTTGTCTAAAACAGGCATAACCGCCAACATTAAATGCCCTTCGTCTGAACCCGCAAACTGCGCGGCCTCGCCCGTAGCGCCTGAAGCGGCCAACATACCGGCTAAAATCGGCAAGTTAAAATTTAACGCCGCAATAAACCTGGACATATTCTACTCAGATTTCGGCAAAACAGAAAACCTGCCCGCACCAGTTAACCCCGCTGATCTTTTGGAGCTTATCAAAGCTGCGGCAGGCAAAACAGCCAAACCGTAGACACCTAAATAGCTTCGGCTAAAACCTAACTTTTAAATTTTCATGAATGAAAATTGGTATTTTTGATTCAGGCTTGGGAGGCTTGATTATTACGCGTTCGATAATTGCCAAGTTGCCCAAGTACGATTACATATATTTGGGCGACACAAAAAATTTGCCTTATGGCTCCAAAACGCCAAGGCAAATTTTTGAATTTACCAAGATAGCAGTGGATTTTTTGTTTGAGCAGGATTGCCAACTGGTTATTGTGGCCTGCGGTACCGCCAGCCTGGCTTTGCGACAAATCCAAAATGAATATTTGCCTAACAATTATCCAGACCGAAGAGTGCTGGGCGTGATAGTTCCGACTCTAGAGGTCGCTGATAAAAATTATCGCGCAAAAAGAATCGGAGTTATCGGCACCAGCGCAACAATTAACTCGCATAAATATAGGCAGGAGCTAACTAAGATTGATAAAACAGCAAAAATTTACGAGTTGGCTACGCCAAAGTTAGTCGAACTAATTGAACAAAACGCTTTACCAAAGGCCAAAAATGCTTTAAAATTATACTTAAAGCCGCTTCAAGAGCAGGGAATTGAAGCGCTTATTTTGGGTTGTACTCATTATCCAATTTTGAAAAGGGAAGTAAGGGGTTTGATGGGAGGTAAGGTGGCTGTGATAAGCCCGGATGAAATTATTCCCGACAAACTGGCTGGTTACTTAAAGCGGCATAAGGAAATAAATAAAACTTTATCGCGCGGTGGTAAAAAGGAATTCCTGGTCACCAAAATTAACCCGGGATTTAAGGCGGTGGCAAAAAGGTTATTTGGGAAAAAAATTGGATTAAGATTAGTAAGACTAAAATAATTTACCATTCCGAGCGAATGCATTTGAGCGAGGAATCCCTTTAATCCCGAGCTTAAGGGATCCCTCGGGTGCACTCGGGATGGTAAATAACTCGCCGGCTTAGCTCATCTGGTAGAGCAGCGGTATCGTAAACCGCAGGTGGTCGGTTCAAGTCCGACAGCCGGCTCCAGAATAAGAATTAATTAACAAAATCGATATGTCGAAAAATTTTTATAGGGAAACCTCCAGCGAATCACAAAAAGAAATGGGAAGCAATACCATAATAGCTCTTACTCATAAAGGCGCATCCGACCCAAAGTTAAATAAATGGTTAAATGATTTTCGCAAAGGCGCCCAAATCGAGTATATCAGCGGTTCTCATCTTCCGCATACGCCCCCAGGAGGAGCGACCGAAGTATTTATGGATAGTGGTTCAGACCCTCTATTTCGGAGTGCCGAACATCAAATGAATTGGGGAGCAGTAAATTTTATTCAATTGGCACACAGCCATGATGGACGAGATATTACCATAAGCCAAGAACCGCGGAAAAGAGCCAGGGATTTTGAGGTAAGGGAATCTTAATTATGCCCCTCCCCAAAAACGCAAAACAAGTATTTAAAGGAATTATTTATGACGTTTACCAATGGCGGCAGAAGATGTTTGACGGGTCTTACCAAATTTTTGAAAGGATACAAAGGCCAAATACGGTTATTATTATTCCGAGCATAAAAAATAAACTTGTCTGCCTAAAGCAAAAACAGCCGGGGACAAATTGGTTTATGTCCACGCCGGCCGGCAGGATGGACGTACCGGGAGAAAAACCCAAAGCCGCGGCCTTACGGGAATTACTGGAAGAAACCGGAATGGCGCCTAAAAAAATTTTTTTGTGGAAAACAATTAAGCATACCGGCAAAATTAGGCAAAATGTTTATTTTTTTATTGCCAGGGACTGCCAAAAAGTAACATCACAAAAACTGGACCCGGGGGAAAAAATTCAGGTCAAGATGCTGTCTTTTAAGGAATTCTTAAAACTATCGGATGATCCAAAAAACCACCGCTGGCTGGGGGAGTCGCTGATTGATATGTTTAAAGCCAGAATTAACCCAAAATACAAGAAATACCTTAAAAAAGTATTTTTCGGCTGAGCTTTATCCCTCCTCTCCTGGCAAGGAGAGGGCAGGGTGAGGTCGAATTGAAGCAAAAAGTAAAAGTGAATAGTACCATCAGCGTTCGACCTCTCTGTCATTCGGCTGCACTCATGACATCTCCCCTTGCCAGAGGAGAGGGAACACTGCAAATGTCAAGAGCGGCAAAAAAGGCCAGCCTTGACTAAAGCCGCAATTTTATATAGACTAATCCCGCCATAATGGAAAATCAGGAAAAAAAGCCGGATTCGCCTGAAAGCAAATCCAAAAAATCAGCAGCCTATTATTTGCTGGCAGAAATGGGCATTGAGTTTGCCCTAATACTCGCATTACCGCTGCTAGCCTTTATCTTCTTAGGCAAGTGGTTGGACGCTAAGACGAACAAGCATTTTTTCGTCATAATCGGGATTTTGCTGGGCCTAACCATTAGTTGGTACATGATATATAGAAAGATAAACGACCTTAAAAATATGCTAAAATAGCATTCAGCATATATGTAGATAGCATTTAGGCACCAGACAATTGATTCCTAACTACTAACTGCTATCTGCTAACTACTCACTTATGATTTCCCTCCCGCCGCTCGCGGCTGAACAAGTTTTTAAAATAGGCTCCTTCCCGATATCCAACACAATGGTTAATTCTTTTGTTGCTTTGCTGCTGTTCGCGATTTTTGCTTTCTTCATTAACAAAGGCGTTAAAAAATATTACGCTGATAATAAAGCTCCCAAAGGCGTGCTGAATTTTTTTGAAAGCATTTTGGAATTCCTGCTCTCTAATATAGACAACGTCACCAAAGACCGCAAAAAGACTTTAAAATTCTTGCCTATTGTCGGCACGTTGTTCTTTTTTATCCTCATATCCAACTGGATGGGGCTTATTCCGGGCACTGGTTCTTTGGGCCTCCATAAAGGCGCTGAATTTATTCCGCTTTTCCGCCCGGCAAATACCGATTTAAATATGACGCTTGCCATGGCGGTTTTTGCCGTAATTGGTTCGCATATAATTGGCATTCTGACCATTGGCTTTTTTAAATACGCCAACAAGTTTATTAAGCTCGGGGATATTTACCACGCGGTTAAATCGCTCAACCCCATAAAAATCCTGACTGCGGTTATAGAATTTTTTGTCGGCTTGATTGAAATTTTTTCCGAAGCCGCCAAAATGGTTTCTTTGTCGCTTAGGCTTTTTGGCAATATTTTTGCCGGTGAAGTTTTGCTTACGGTTATTGCCTCTTTAATTGGCGGCTTCGGCGCTTATGGTATTCCTTTGCCGTTTATGGGGCTGGAGCTTTTGGTAGGGTTTATCCAGGCTGTCGTATTCTCTATGTTAACTCTGGTATACTTAACTATGGCCACGGCTGAGATCCACGGGCATGATGAAGGACATCATAATGCCGAAGAAAAGGCATCCGTCGCGTAATGGATTAAATGCCAGGGGTTGTGTCATTTCCGCCAAAGGCGGATCCCGCTTTGCGGGACATAATTCCTGATTCATAATTCATAGTTCAGAAGTAGGGGACGTTAAACAATCTCAAAGACAAATTCGTCTACCCAAACTGGACAAGGAGACAAGTATGTTAGAACCAGAAGTAGCAAAGTTGCTAGCCAAAGCCTTTACCATTGCGGTAGGCGGCATTTTCCCGGCCCTGGCCATTGGCAAAACCGCCAGCAAAGCCATGGAAAGCATTGGCCGAAACCCGGAAAGCGCGGACAAATTGTTCGTGCCGCTTTTGCTCGGTATGGCTTTTGCCGAAGCTATTGCCATTTACGCGTTAGTTGTTACATTTACTTTGTAGGTTTTAGATTGGTGTTTTGTAGCGTGCCCATTTATGGGCGATCTAGAACGCCGATGAATCGGCACGCTACAAGCATCGCTTTTGAAACTTAACCATAAACCATGATTGAATTCATCCACATTGCCCACGCCGCTGAAGAAGCGGCATCCGGTGGAGTCGCCGGAACTTTAGGCCTTAACCTCCAATATTTTATTGGCCAATTGATAACATTCTCAATTGTGCTTTTGATTTTGTGGAAATTTGTTTTCACGCCGGTTGCAAAAAAACTTACTGAACGCACAGAAAAAATAGAAAAGGCAATGAGCGATGCCAACAGCATAACCCGGGAAAAAGCAGAATTTGAAGCCTGGAAAAACCAGCAAATGTCCAGCGCCAGACAATCTGCCGCGGCTATAGTTGCGCAGGCACAGACCGACGCGAATAAAGTTAAGGACCAAACTTTAATAATTACCAAAAACGACCAGGAAAAACTTATTGCCCAGGCCAGGAGCCAAATGGAAACCGAAAAATCCAAAATGATGCAGGAAGCAAAGTCGGAGATTGCTGATGTGGTCACAATGGCCACGGAAAAAATCTTAAAGCAGAAAATGGACAGCCATAAGGACCAGGAATTAGTTAAGGAAATGCTCTCTTCGATTAAGTAAGATTGGACAAGATTGACATGATTGACAAGAATTAACTGCAACTAAATCATGTTCAATCATTTAAATCTTTTAATTCTTGTCAATCAATTATGAAATTAACCAGCCAACAATACGCCCAAGCCCTTTACGACGCTGTTCACGAAACCGCGCCCAAAGACCACGACCTGGTTATGGACCGGTTTGTGAAAATTTTGGCGCAGAATGGGGATTTGAATAAACACGGCGAGATAGAAAACGAGTATAAAAAGTTGGAG
This sequence comes from Candidatus Doudnabacteria bacterium, assembly GCA_023245895.1. Taxonomy (GTDB): domain Bacteria; phylum Patescibacteriota; class Doudnabacteria; order UBA920; family UBA920; genus PALSA-1336. The sequence goes on along the minus strand of JAHFJJ010000012.1, from coordinate 5,026 downwards.
CATCAGTCGCACGGAATAAAAGAAGCGGAAGTAACAGTAGCAAGAGATATGGAAATAAATTCAAATTTGATAGCAAATTTGAATGAAATAATTGGAAATAAAGTTGAAATAAGGAAAAGAGTGGATGAAGGAATAGTCGGCGGAATAATTATGAAGGTGGATGATACTTTACTGGACGCGAGTGTAAAGACACAGCTGAATAATTTGAATAAGGAATTAAAAAGCTAATGAAAACTTTATCAAAATTTCTGACATCTGATGTACCTTTACTGAAAATTTTTGGGATATTAAACGCATTAGCTGGCGTATTAGCTTTATGGCCTCCTTCCGAAAATTATTCCAACCAAGACCAAGCAGTAATTTATACCTTTGCAATACTTTTTATCATTAGCGGAATTGGAAATTTTTATGAGAAGCAGTGGGCAAAGGTTATGAGCGTTGGAATATATTCAGTCATTTTTATAAAATTATTTATATAACGAAACAATATGTCACAAAACTTAGTATCCCAATTAAAAGAAAAAATCTTACAATTCCAGCCCGACGTTAAAGTTGAAAAAGTCGGCACGGTTTTGGAAGTGGGGGATGGTGTAGCAAGAGTTAGCGGATTAACTCAAGCCGCCAGCATGGAAATGTTGGACTTCGGCAAGGGAATAATGGGTGTAGCTCTAAACTTGGAAGAGAATATGATCGGTAGTATTATCCTTGGCGACTTCCATACTATTAAAGTAGGGGACACTGTAAGAGCGACAGGAAAAATTTTGTCCGTGCCGGTTGGAGAAGGATTAATTGGCAGGACAGTAAGCGCGCTTGGCGAACCCAAAGACGGCAAAGGTGCCATTAAGGAAAGCGCCTTTTATCCGGTGGAAAAAATCGCTCCCGGTGTTATTACGCGGCAATCGGTCAAACAGCCTGTACAGACCGGAATTAAAGCCATAGACGCGCTTATCCCCATTGGCAGGGGCCAGCGTGAGCTTATAATTGGCGACAGGCAGACCGGAAAAACTGCGGTCGCCATAGACACCATCATCAACCAAAAAGGCCAGGATATGGTCTGTATTTACGTTGCCATAGGCCAAAAAGAGTCCAAAATTGCCAAAATTGTGGCTGACCTGGAAAAGCACGGCGCCATGGCATATACAATAGTCGTCTCGGCCGCAGCCTCCGAACCCGCGGCGCTTTCCTACATTGCGCCTTACGCCGGTTGCGCTATGGGTGAATACTTTATGGACAAAGGTTTGGATGTTTTAATTGTTTACGATGATTTGTCCAAGCAAGCCGTTGCATACCGTGAAATTTCTCTTTTACTTCGCCGCCCTCCGGGACGTGAAGCTTACCCGGGTGATGTGTTTTATTTACATTCTAGATTATTAGAGCGCGCCGCAAAATTAAACCCTGACTTTGGCGGCGGCTCAATTACCGCGCTCCCAATTATTGAGACTCAAGCCGGCGATATTTCCGCTTACATTCCGACCAACGTTATTTCCATTACAGACGGACAAATCTTTTTGGAATCCGATTTATTCTACAAAGGCATCCGCCCGGCGCTTAACGTAGGTATTTCGGTTTCCCGTGTAGGTTCTTCCGCGCAAACAAAAGCCATGAAGAAAGTTGCCGGCAAATTAAAATTATCACTCGCCCAATTTAGAGAACTGGAAGCCTTTGCCCAGTTCGGTTCCGACCTTGACCAAGCCACAAAAACCACCCTCGATTTAGGCCGCCGTCAAACCGAAGTCTTAAAACAGCCGCAATACCAACCGAACTCCTTGGAAAAACAGGTTACAATTTTGTACGCGGTCAACAACGGCTACTTCAACGAAATCCCGGTAGAAAAAATGCAGGAAATAGAAACCAAATTCCACCAATTTATGGAAGTCCAGGGGAAAGATATCTTAAGCGCAATTGGCTCATCTAAGGAACTCACCGATGATACCGAAGCCAAGCTGAAAGAAGCAATTAAAAACTTTTTGCAGACAGTGAAGTAAACTTTATGAAAAGCAATTTTGATCACCCCAGGCCCAAACACTTCATTGACACCCAGCTCTCCGAAGATGAAATGAACCACTACAATGAAGAATCTTCATCAATCACCATAACAAGATATAGCCAGCCGGTTGAAAGAGGTGCCAAATTTTACTTACAAACTCCAAGTGGTGAGGAAATTGTAGGCTTAGCTGAAAATTGTTCTAAACTCGAAGACGGATATATCAAAGTCACACTTAAGATAATTGATTAATTCAATGCCAGGTACTAAGGAACTAAAAACCAGAATAAAGAGCATCCAACTTGTCCGCCGAAGCTTTAGCGAAGGCGGAGGCATGCACAAGGAAACAATTATTTTTTTGCAGACAATTAAATAATCGACGCCGACTTCCGCTGAAGGGATTTAAGCTGGCGCCAAAAAAATTCCTATTATCTCAAATTAAAATTGGGACGGGAATCATTAGAAAGGAAATAAAATATGAATAGAAACGAAATAGGCGGGACAGCAATGCTGGAACAATCTTCTGACCAAGGAGGTTGGAGAAAGCCGTTTGTGTTGGAGCAACGGTTCAAGGGCTCACAGGACAATAAAACTGCCCGGGAAATGGAACAAATAAAAAACGAATTCGGGTCAAATTTAATAAATAAACTTGGAAGCTGGGGATTGACAGGAGAGCGCAGCAAAGGAAACGAGGTGGCGACACTCCGAGACAGGCTTCTGCCGACTGAAGCTGTAAGCATGACGATTGACGCCTTAGAGTCGGGCGACAATGGCATAACAAGACTTTGGGAGCTTTTTTTATCAGGCCTTGTTGGCCAAGGCGTAATTACCGAAGAAGAAAGAAGTAAAATTTTTGCCAAAGCCCAAGAATATATGGATGCCGGTGACGACAAAAAAGATAAACTAGATTTAAACATTGAGTAGCATAAGGGCGCGGCGCGAGTAAAGCCGTCTAAACTATGCCAGGCACTAAAGAACTTAAAACCAGAATAAAGAGCATCCAAGGCATGCGCAAGGTTACCAAGGCCATGCAAATGGTTTCGGCTGCCAAAATGCGCAAGGCGCAGACTGCCGTGGTAAACAGCAGGACTTACGCTGGTTTGGCTTGGGAGTTGGTGGGGAATTTAATGCCGGCGGCGTCCCCAGGTGTCATCCCCGAAGATTTGAGTGCATCCGAAAATCTATCCGGGATCCAGAAAGATGGCTTAGACCTGGATCCCGGCTCTCGGATGCACTCGGCCGGGATGACACAAGTGCTTAGCTTGCTCCGCCAATTCCCCAACGCAAAAAAAGTCGGCGTAATTGTGCTTTCTACGAATAGGGGATTGGTTGGGAGTTTGAATAGTAATTTGATTAAGGTAATCCAAGACGTAGTGCGCCCATTTATGGGCAGCCAAGACGCCGATAAATCGGCACACTACGATATGATTGCTGAATTAATCGTTTACGGCAAGAAAGCCAAAGTCATTGCCCAAAGAATGGGCAAAAATATAATGGCGGATTTTAATAAATTAGATAAAACTATTACAACAGAAGATATTTTTCCCCTGGCAAAACTAATTACAGATTCTTATTTGAGCGGACAGTATAAGAAAATAGTAATAATTTATAACCATTTTGTATCAACAGCGGTGCAGAAGCCGACAATGAAGCAGTTGTTGCCTTTTGCCACTTCCTCTGTCATTGCGAGGAGTGCAACCGACGAAGCAATCTCATCTTCAGATAAAAAGATTGCTTCGGATGCACTCGCAATGACAGACTATTTATTTGAACCTGACCCAACCCAAGTCCTAGAACACCTCTTGCCCCGCATCATAGAATCCCAACTCTACCAAACCATTTTAGAATCCGATGCGTCCGAACATTCCGCGCGTATGATAATGATGAAGAACGCCACAGACGCGGCAGGGGATTTAGTGGGCGATTTAACCTTAACCTACAACCGCTTAAGGCAAGGCAAAATTACCACCGAGCTTGCCGAAATTACCGCGGGAAGGATTGCACTGGAGTAAATTTATGGATGAATTATCTAATACAACTGAACTTGCTGGAGAACAACTAATTAGGTTAGAATTTTTGGAAGACCAGTTTAAAAAATTGGCTAAAATTGACACTACTGTCAATCCAACAAATTATGTTATGAAGCCAATAGAATTAGAAGACGCTTTTAAAGAATTTACAGAAGCCCTGGCAGAACTGAAACGGGGAATGTCGCTTGCGCTTCAAAATAGAACTTTAGATGAATATGAAAGTAGGGTTAGCGATTATAAAAAACTATTAATTGAAGCGGGTAAGTTAGGCCCGAATGAAACAATATGAACAAAGGAACAATATCACAAGTTATAGGTCCCGTAGTGGACGTAAAGTTTGAAGGTAGCCTGCCGGAGATTTTTAACGGTTTGGAAATTAATCGCGGCTCCGACGCTTCGGTCGGAGCGAGCACCAATAAATTGGTGCTCGAAGTCCAGCAACAGCTTCCGGGCAACATAGTCCGCACTGTTGCCATGTCATCTACAGATGGCCTTAAGCGCGGTATGGAAGTTACGGATACCGGCGCGGGAATATCAGTCCCTGTAGGAAAACATACCCTGGGACGCATTTTTAACGTGCTGGGTGAATCTGTAGACGGGAAAGAAGCTTTGAAAGAAGGTAAAAAATATACCATTCACCGCCCATCGCCAAAATTTACAGACCAATCCACCAAAACCGAAATCCTGGAAACCGGAATTAAAGTTATAGATTTAATTTGCCCAATTTTGAAGGGTGGAAAAGTCGGTTTGTTTGGCGGCGCAGGCGTAGGCAAAACCGTTGTTATCCAGGAACTAATTAACAACATTGCCAAAGCGCACGGGGGCGTGTCCGTGTTCGCCGGAGTAGGGGAAAGGACCCGCGAAGGAAACGACCTTTACCACGAAATGAAGGAAAGCGGCGTGCTGGACAAGCTCGCCATGGTGTTCGGGCAAATGAATGAACCGCCCGGAGCCCGTGCCCGCGTAGCTTTGTCCGCTTTGTCCATGGCTGAATTTTTCCGCGATGAAGAAC